>JAZNBA010000020.1:0-29863 GCA_045586785.1 Eubacteriales bacterium
ATTGACGGATGTATTTATCAGCGATTTGTCCGTATTTTGTCAATTCGATTTGCGGACCGTCGAGGACGCCGGTCCCTACAATACGAGAAAGAACGCAGCGCCTTTCTTTCGTGCATATCGTGAGAAACACGGCTTGATTCCTATTATAGTCCGCACCTTTCAACCGAGTGGTCTTGCGATTTTTCAGTTCGTCCATTTACATCACCTGTATCATTATAACACAAATCGGCAGAGGAAACAATCCCTCTGCCGAAGTTTTTGTGCCCGCAATTTCTCCGTTAAGAGTATCACGCCAAGAAGCGGTTGCTTTTTTGTCGCAAAGCATTTGATTTTGTTTTGTGTTGTCAAAATTCGTCTGTCAGGCATACCATGTTGGTGAAGGGGCATTTTTGCTTCTAAACTACGGAGGTGTTACTATGTCAGAAAACAGATTTACAAGCAATTCCTGCCACTCCAAGGAAACTGTTTGTATTGAAACCAACAGAATTCTGGATTCCTGCAGGGATCGTGATTGTTTTGAAAACATTCGTGTATATTTGACCGATTACGGCCAAGAGATTATTGAGCATACCACGAACGTGCGCGTCAAGTGCGCAGAGATTGGTTGGACCAATATCAACATTGAGCCTGTGCAGTTTAACCGAGGATTCTATACTATTACCATTCGTTTCTATATCAAACTTGTATTTGAAGCGTGCATCAACGGCAGAGCACAGGAGTTCCAGGGAATTGCCGTATTGGAAAAGAACGTCGTACTGTACGGTAGTGAAAGCAATGTCAGTATTTTCAAATCGGGAAAATGCTCGAGCGATTTCTGTGCTCGTCCTGTACCGGTGTGCGGCGAAAGAAATGTGCCCGAGGCTGTAATCGAGGTAGTTGAGCCTATCGTGCTTGGGGTTAAAGTGGTAGAGAACGTACAGGATTGTTGCTGCTGTTGCTGCTGCTCATGTGATATTCCCGAGGGCGTTTGCTCCGATCTTGGTCAAGTGCTTGGAAGAGAGGACGAGTATCGTAGATATCTTGCTGTTTCGTTTGGCTTGTTCTCAGTCATTCGTCTTGTCAGACCCGCACAATATTTGATCCAGGCAACCGAATATTGCGTTCCTGATAAGGAGTGTATTACCAATGATGGCTCAGATCCTTGCAGTGTCTTCCGCCATATGCCGTTCCCGTCTGCAGAGTTTTGCCCGCCCGGCTACAGCGGCGAGATCAAGGGAGATCGCGCGGGGAACTGCGGTTGCTCGTAAATAAACAAAAGATCCGCACCGATTTCGGTGCGGGTCTTTCTGCATCAGAGTTGGTCGCGTTTGGCACGACACTCTTTACGGTATTGTAACGGAGATTTCCCAAATCTGCGCTTGAATGAACGGATGTAGTAGTTTGCGTCCGAAAAGCCATATTTTAACGCAACTTCGCTGACGGGAAGTCCCGTGAACAATAGCTCAGATCGTGACTGGTTCAACCGTTCCTCCAAAACGAATTGCATGGGCGTCATGCCGGTTAATTCTTTGAAATGCTTAGTCAGTGTGGTGCGGTTTGTTCTGAACGTTTGACAAAGCTGTTTCAGACTCATGGTAGAAGCAACGTGCTCACGAATATAAAGTATGACCGCGCTAATCTCTTTTTCATCATTCCCAAGATAAGCACTCTCTGCATAATACAAGGCTGAGAACAGAATTGATCTGACATGACATGACCACATACTGTCATTTACATGATTTTTGATGTATCGATCAATTCGGTAAAAGTAATCTCTTATGCAAATAAATCCATCGGAAGATATTGGAATAATGCCGTAATAACATTTATTACGTTCCGTAAACAAGTGAAAGTCTGGAAATCCATGCTTTTGTCTCAATTCTGTATATTTGGATGTGCCGATCAATTCGTGATTCAAATTCACATTGTAAAATGATGGAAGAAAGCCCAAGGACAAGACTTCATATTTTCCTTTGTGTACTTGAATATGTTCACCGGGGCCTAAACAAAGCAGGAAAGTACCGCTGAGAAAGCATTGTGTTTTTTCTACAGTGAGATGCAGGCAATCGGCGCGCAGCAGAATCATTGTAAACATTTGTTCACCAAGCTTCATCTGATCGGAAAGCATGACAAGGTTCGGTTGGTATTTCATATTTCACCTCGATTTTTCATATCTTCCCCCCACATAATATTATATCACAGAACAAGGAATCTGTCAAAGTATTAAACACAGATAAAATAGGACAAAATGCATAACCGACTCGTTACATAGACGTAACGAGTCGGTTAATGTTTATGCCTGACCGTCAGATAGAAGCTCAATTGGAGTATCAAGTTGCTCTGTTTTGATAACCAACTCGGGAAGTGCGCCTTTTTCAACACATTCACGATGAATGATGACCTCTGCAACATCACCGCGTGAAGGGATTTCATACATACTTTGCATCATGATGTTCTCCATAATGGAGCGAAGACCGCGCGCACCTGTGTTACGTTTGATCGCGAGCTCAGCAATCGCTTCCAATGCATCGTCTGTCAGGGACAGCTTGACGTTATCCATGTCAAAGAGTTTGACGTACTGCTTAAGCAGGGCGGATTTAGGCTCCTTGATAATGCGCAGCAGAGCGTCCTTATCAAGATCGTCAAGCGAAACAATAACGGGAAGTCTGCCGATCAACTCGGGAATCAGACCATACTTGACGATATCATGCGGTGTGACATCTCGGTAAATGCCGCCGTGTCGTTCGGATTTCTTTTGAATATCGGCGCAGAAGCCAATCGCCTGGTTGCCGCGTCTTTTTTCAATGATGCCTTCCAGTCCGTCAAATGCGCCACCGCAAATAAACAGAATGTTCTCGGTATTGATCTTGATAAACTCTTGGTTGGGGTGCTTACGACCGCCCTGAGGAGGAACATTCGCAACCGTGCCTTCAAGGATCTTGAGCAATGCCTGCTGTACGCCTTCGCCCGAAACGTCACGCGTAATCGATCTGTTTTCGCTTCTGCGGGAGATTTTATCAATCTCATCGATATAGATAATGCCGTGCTCGGCAAGATCTACGTCATAATCCGCTGCTTGGATTAAGCGGAGCAAAATATTCTCCACGTCTTCACCGACGTATCCTGCTTCTGTCAGGGTAGTAGCGTCGGCAATCGCAAAGGGAACTTGCAAAGTCTTTGCCAGCGTTTGGGCAAGATAAGTCTTGCCTACGCCGGTAGGACCAATCAAAAGCACATTGCTTTTTTGCAACTCTACCGCATCTTGATCTGCCTGCTGACTTTTCTTTTTGCGACCTTTAGGCTTTGCGTTTTTGGAAAGTACACGCTTGTAATGATTATATACGGAAACGGAAAGGGCAATCTTTGCATCATCTTGACCTATGACATATTCGTCAAGCGCACGTTTGATATCCTTGGGTTTGGGAAGCGTAGCCATGGAAAGCTTAGCAAGGTCAATCGAAGGAGTTGCAGCAGATTCAATATACTCGCTGCAAGCCTCTGCACAAAAATCACAGATATATGCGCCCGTGGGTGCAGAGATCAAAAAATTGACCTGGCTTTCGTGTCTGCCGCAAAAGGAGCAAAAGGGACTGTCCCCATTACCCCCTCTGCGGGAACCGTTTGTGGAATTTGCCATGAAAGCTACCTCACTTAATTTCGCCGCGATGCGACTTGACCTGATCTACAATACCATATGCAAGAGCTTCCTCTGCGGTCATGAAATGGTCTCTTTCAGTATCCTTTTCAATCTGTTTAACACTTTGACCGGTATGCTCGGCAAGCAGTTCGTTGAGCGTCTTGCGTGTACGCAGGATCAGATCCGCTTGGATCTTGATGTCACTTGCCTGACCTCTTGCACCGCCTCTGGGCTGGTGGATCATGATCTCGCTGTGAGGCAGGGCAATTCGCTTACCTTTTGTGCCTGCGGAGAGCAGGAAAGCGCCCATGCTTGCTGCAAGACCGATACAAATGGTGGAAACGTCACAACGAATAAACTTCATGGTGTCGTAGATAGCCATACCCGCAGTCACAGAACCGCCGGGGCTGTTGATGTAGAAATAAATATCTTTATCGGGGTCCTGAGATTCGAGGAAGAGCATCTGAGCAACGACAAGAGAAGCGGTTGCATCATTGACCTCGTCAGACAGGAAAATGATACGGTCATTAAGCAGGCGGGAAAAAATATCGTATGCACGCTCGCCTCTGCCTGTTTGTTCAATGACTGTGGGAACAAGTGCGTCTCTCGGATATTGCGGATAATACATCTCGTTTACCTCGTTTCAAAATAATAGTGAAATAAGCGGCTTGGATTACTCAGCCTTGGCTACTGCGGACTCCTTAACGATGTCCATAGCCTTCTTGACCTGCAGATCAGCAATGATGGAAGCGTCATCCAGCATGCCCTTAACCTGCTCAACCTCAAGGTGATAAGCGTCGGCAATTCTCTGGTATTCCTCGTTGATCTCGTCCTCGGAAGCAACAACACCCTCAAGTGCAGCGATGGTCTCAAGAGCAAGTCTTGCTTTGACCTGACGTTCAGCCTGAGGTCTCATTTGCTCACGCAGACCCTCAATGGTCAAGCCTGTGTACTTGAAGTACATACTCATATCCATGCCCTGGCTGCGCAGTCTGTTGTCAAAGTCACGAACGAAGTTTTCGGTCTCATTTACGAACATAGCCTCGGGAATTTCGCCCTCCAGCTTTTCAATCAGAGCCTCGATCAGCTTTTCTTCGAACTCATTTTCAGCCTGCTTTTCATTTCTCTCTTGAATTTTTGCCTTCATATCAGCCTTTAATTCATCAAGAGTGTCAAATTCAGAAGCATCCTTTGCGAGTTCATCATCCAGGTCGGGAAGCTCAATACGGGAAATTGCGTTGACCTTAGTCTTGAATACAGATGCTTTGCCTGCAAGCTCTGCAGCGTGGTAATCCTCGGGGAAGGTAACGTTTACGTCAAACTCATCTCCGATGTTGTGACCCGCGATCTGCTCCTCAAAGCCGGGGATAAAGGAACCGGAACCGAGTTTGAGAGAGTAGTCGGAGCCCTTACCTCCGTCGAATGCAACGCCGTCAACAGAGCCGTCGAAGTCGATCTTTACAATGTCGCCCATTTGTGCAGCCTGGTCGGTGATCTCGATCTCACGGGAGTTTCTCTCACGGATCATTTCGAGCTCACGGTCAACCTGTTCGTCGGTAGCCTCTGCAGCTGCCTTTACTGCCTCGATACCCTTGTAGTCCTTGATCTGCATTTCGGGTTTTACCGGTACCTTTGCGGACAAAACAAGACCGTTGTCATCAATAGAAACGATGTCGATCTCGGGCTGACCAACGGGGATGATATCAGCTTCCTTAACAGCTGCCTCATAGTTCTCGGGAATGAGATCATTGATCGCATCCTCGAAGAAAACGCCCTTGCCGTACATCTTTTCGATCACGGATTTGGGAGCCTTGCCCTTACGGAAACCGGGGACATTAATGTTCTTTACCTGCTTACGGTAAACCTTGTCTACAGCTGCATCAAAGGTTGCCTTATCAATTGCAAACTCAAGGTAATGCATGCTGTGTTCATTCTTTTCAGATTTTACGAGATTCATGTTGATCCTCCAAATTTTTGATTTATTTATATTTTTATTTTTCACAACCTATTTATTTTACACAATTCCGTACGTTTTGTCAATAGAATTCCCGATATTCCCTTATAAAATATCTTATTTTATGGGGTAGGGAAGGAAGGAAAGATGATCGGCGGAGATTCTCACAAAGCGCATATCGTTATAATAAAGAATACTTGGTAGGTTATATCCGCCGTGTATATGCCCAAAGTAGCAATTTTTGATGCTGTATTTTGACAGAGTATCAAGAATTTCCGGACATATGAAGTTTCCCCATATGGGAGGGAAATGCAAGAATACAAGAATTTCCTCCGGATTGTCCGGATCTTGCAAGGATAGTCCCTGCTTTAAGCTGAGTTCTAGTCTGATGACTTCACGATTGACGATCTTGGCATAATCAGTTTCAGAAACAGTCAGCTGTTGACTATCGTCTGTAAACCAACCACGCGTTCCGCAAATGATCTTATCTTCTACCTTGTACGCATTGTTATGTAGCAGCGAAATGGAATCGATCTTGTTTTGCGCAAAAAATGCGTTGAGCTTGGAAGCGGTCGACCACCAAAAATCGTGGTTGCCTTTACCGATCAGCTTTTTGCCCGGAAGAAAATTCAAAAAACAGAGATCTTGCTTGGCTTCATCCAAAGTTAATGCCCAGGAAATATCTCCGGGAATAATTACGGTATCACATTCTTTGACCGTATTGCGCCAATGCTGTTCCAATTTCTCCATGTATCCGTTCCATCGCGCACCGAACACCTCCATGGATTTATTGGTTTGATCGTTGATTGACAAATGTAGATCTGCTATGGTAAATATTGCCATGGAGAGCTCCTTTCTGTAAGAATAAGATATACGAGATCCGCCATACTACTATTGTCACATTGACAAAAGGAGATACGAAAATGGATAACAAACGCGGATGCGGATGCGAAAAGCATATCAAAGACGTTAAGTGCGACGTAAAGAACTGTGTATATCACGACGGTGAGTGCTACTGTACAGCCGGTGAAATTGCGATCGGTCCTTCCTTTGCTACCAGTTCTACCGATACGATCTGTTCGACCTTCAAGCAGGATCAGGAAAAAATGTAATCTTGCACGGACATCGGCGCAAGCCGATGTCCGTTATGATTTTTATTGGGTGTCAGCGAAGCGGAGTACCTCATGCAGAATGTCCTGTGCGTCAACGGTTTGGTCAAATCTGACCGCGCGTTCACCAAGAGCAACCAGTGGGTAGGGGATCGAGGTGTCTGTATATTCGGAAAGCAGAGTCTGCGACTGTAACGGATCTTCAGGAGCTTCCTTGCCGAGTGAGGTATATACATCGGCTGCAAACTTGTAAGGGCTTGCGGTAGACGCTATGACCATGGGCGTTTTTGTATCATTGCTGTTGTGCAGATATTGTTCGGCACAGTATACTCCCACAGCGGTGTGGGTATCCATCAAATATCCGTTTTCTTGATATTTGCGAATGGTCTGTGCGGTCTGTGACTCGTCGGCAAAATAGCCGCAAAAATCAGCATCGATACGCGTTTTAACAGCATTGCTGACAGTATATGCACCATCCTTGGCAAGTGATTCCATATATGCCTTGGTTTGTTCGGCTCCTGCTATCAGATAGAGCAAACGCTCCAGATTGCTGGAGATCAGAATATCCATAGAGGGTGACATGGTCAAATGGAATCGGCGGTTTCGGTCGTAGGTGCCGGTTTGCAGAAAATCAGTCAGGATGTTATTCTTGTTAGAGGCACAGATCAGCTTGCCGATCGGTAGCCCCATAAGCTTTGCAAGGTATGCTGCAAAAATGTTACCAAAGTTGCCCGTAGGCACGCAGACATTGATACGATCTCCCATATTGATACGTCCTGCATTGAGCAGATCGCAATAGGCTGATATGTAATATACGATCTGCGGTGCAAGTCTGCCCCAGTTGATCGAGTTTGCGCTGGACAGGAAGAATCCCTTTTCATCCAGCTTGCGTGCGGCATCTGCATCAGCAAATATTCGCTTGACACCTGTCTGTGCATCATCAAAGTTGCCATGAATGGCGCATACATTCACATTTTCGCCCTGCTGCGTTACCATCTGCAGCTTTTGAATCTTGCTGACGCCGTTAACAGGGTAGAACACCGAAATGCAGACCTGGTCTACGTCGCGGTAGCCTTCAAGCGCAGCCTTGCCGGTGTCGCCCGAGGTAGCAACTAAAATCAATGCCTTACGCTCTTCGCCCGTTTTTTTAAGAGCGCGGGAAAGCAGGCGGGGCATAATCTGCAACGCCATATCCTTGAATGCTGCTGTAGGCCCGTGCCACAGCTCCTGCGTGTATACGTTATCGCATACATGATGCAGAGGTGCTGCGCCGCCCACGAAGGAATCCTCGCGGTAAGCTTTTTGACAATCTTCAAGCAGTTCCTCGTAGGTATAATCGGTCAGATACTTCCCCAGAACAAATGCCGCTCTGTGCGCATAATCCATGCCGCAGAGTGCGGTGATGTCTGTGTAGGACAGAGAGGGAATACTCTCGGGAATAAACAGGCCGCCGTCATCAGCAAGGCCTTTTCTGATGACTTGTGCTGAAGTGAATTTTTCTTGCTTTGAATCTCTTGTGCTTTGGTAGTTCATAATATTGGTCTCCGGTATTTTATGTTAATTGGTTTTGGAAGAATGCATATGCATTCTTCCAGAATATATTTTCGACTAATTCATTGCAGTAGCCGTGTGTAACAAGTTTATCTGCAACCCTATAAAGATCATCTACGTGTGAGATCCCGACTGGCAGATCTGTTCCGTCAAAGTCACAACCAAAGCATAGATGATCTTGTGCGCCAAGCTCCATGTATCGGTCTATGTGTCTGACTATGTCATCAATACTTGCATTTTGCAGAGAGCAATCACGCAAATGCGACGGACACATGCTGACACCCACGATGCCGCCCAAGCGCATCAATTCAGCCAAGTGTCTGTCACGCAGATTTCTGGAATGAGCGTATGCAGAGTAAGAATTGGAATGTGTGGCGATAAATGGCTTTTGGTATTCATTTGCAATTTCTATTACGTCGTCAACACTTTGCTCTGATGCATGTGAGATATCGGGTATGATGCCCAACTCAAAGCAACCTCGCGTGACCTGTTTGCCAAAATCGGTCAATCCCGATTCGGTATTGTGCGAACCACCGATACAGGTCTCGCCGCCCCACAAAAGCGTCATGCAACGAACCCCCCTGTTGTACAGCGTGCGCAATCGATCAATATTACCTGCAAGCAGCCTTGCATCCTCAACAGCCATAACAGCTACTTTTTTTGATTGGGAAAGTGCCCAATCCATTTCGGTACCGGTACGAATACATGAAATGCTTGTGCTTTCATTTTCGATCAGTCGATCAAAGTTATCCGCGATTTTATGGAAATTCTCCCAGCAGTGTTGATCATCGCACCTGCGGTCCGACCAGATGGCAAACAACTGTACGTATTTTTCATAGGAGTCAGCGTGAGAAAGGGAAATGTGACAAGAGTTTTCGCACAATTCTTCTCCTCTGTGATACAGTTCATAGGCTGTATCACAATGTGTATCAAACAATGAAATATTCATAAAACAACTCCTTTCAGAGTTAATGACGACAGCCATGGACACCAAAGGCATTTTCGATATGGTTGATATGTAGCACGCGCCTGTAAGGTGTGCCAAGCAAAGCCGTAATACGTTCGATCAACATATCAATTTTTCGCAAATCCTCGTCAGGAGAAAGATACACTTCAATGACGTCCATACGAGGCTGCAAAGAGCAAGAATTTCTTGATAGATACGCTTTGGCAGCACGGAGCAAATGCTCTTGCTTTTTGTATGTGACGGCAGAAGCTGGTGCGGAATACCGATCTGACTCTTCGGGCCTTTTGATACGTGTTTTGACCTCGACAAAAGCAATGCAATGCATATTGATCGCTATGATATCAATCTCCTCGTGGGAAACATGAAGATTACGTTCCAATATTTCGTAACCGTGTCGTCGGAGATATTTTGCGGCAACCTGCTCGCCGCATTTTCCTACCTGTGCCTTATTCATGCTTTTCTTTTTCCAAAAAACGGACGAACTGCTTTCTGTGGATAGGCGAGGCTCCATACTCCCGCAGGGCTTGCATATGTACCTTGGTGCCATATCCCTTGTGCTTGGCAATACCATACTGTGGGTATGCGGCATCCAGTTCTATACACATCCGGTCACGCGTTACCTTGGCAAGAATGGAGGCAGCTGCAATAGACGGGGAAGTAGCGTCACCCGAAATCACTGCCTTGGTGTCAATTTGAAAATCTTTTGAAACGTTGCCGTCAATCAATGCAAAATCCGCCTTGACGGAAAGCCCGTCAATGGCGCGTCGCATCGCCAACAGTGTTGCTTCTAAAATATTCAATTGGTCGATCTCTTCAACGCTTGCGCTTGCAATACTGTACGAAATAGCGTTTCCTTTGATCTGCTCAAAAAGCAGGTCTCTTTTTTTCTCCGAAAGCTTTTTGGAATCGTTCAGCCCGGGCAGGACAAGTCCGCAAGGCAAAATGCACGCTGCAGCAACGACGGGACCGCACAATGGTCCTCTGCCTGCCTCATCAACACCACAGACATAATTGTATCCCAGATCGTAAAGCTCGGATTCGAGTGTATATTCTAACATGATGTCTCCTTAATTATCAATTGTCACAGCGCAGATCCAACGTGATGCGTCCGATCTTTCCTGCACGATATTCGTCCAACAACATATTGGCGGTACGCTCGGTATGGACTTCGCCGCCTGAAATCAGAAATCCTCGCTTTTTGCCGATGGCAAGCATCAGATCGTAATCATTCAGATCATCATATTGGGATAAATCTCCAAGCTTATAGCGCTCACTCAAAAGCGACGGATAAAGCTTGCGCAATCTGCCGCATAGGATCATGGCAATCTCTTCGATATCAAGAATATCGTCCTTGATCGCGCCTGTAATGGCAAGGTTTTCGCCAACGGTTCTTTCTTCAAATTTGGGCCATAGAATGCCCGGCATATCCAACAAATCTATGCCGATATTGGTTGCAACCCATTGCTTATCCACGGTAACACCGGGGCGGTTTTCGACCTTAGCTTTTTTGTTTCCGCAAAGCTTATTGATCAGCGAGGACTTTCCAACGTTGGGTACACCAAGCACCATCGCGCGCAGCTTCCTGCCCGTCATACCTTTATTCTTATATCGCTCGACCTTTTCGATCAGTATATCGTGAATTGCGGGGCTGAGCTGCTTGATGCCTTCGCCACCTATGCAGTCGGTCAAAATGCAGACAGTGTGATCGTTTGTATAGTGTTGAACCCAGTATTTGTTCGCGGTAGGATCGGCAAGAGATGCTTTATTGAGCAACAGCAGCGTAGGTTTTTCTCCGATCATTTTTCCAATTTCGGGGTTTCTGGAAGAGTAGGGAATTCGTGCATCCAAAATTTCTATGATTATATCAACGTTTTTCAGGTTTTCCGAGATCAAACGGCGTGTCTTCGCCATATGCCCCGGGAATTAGTGTATGACCTGCGATGGCATGGTAATAATTCCTTTCGGATTAGTGTGTGTAGACAGTAAACGGTTTCAGGCGAATGATCGCCTTACCAAGCACGGTGCGCTCGTCAATAAAACCTATACTGCGGCTGTCCGCAGAAAAATTTCTGTTATCGCCCATGACGAACAATTTACCTTCGGGTACGGTAAAGATGTATGTCCCGGATTCTTCGTCGTATATAGCACCCAAGGGATTAGTGGATGAATACAGATTGTCACGCCATTCGTATTGATCGCCATAAGCGGTTTTGTCCTGATTATAGTATGTCGCAAATTCATCGCTGAAATCAATCTGCTTTCCGGTTTTTATATCGTGAATCGTTATAGATTTCTGATTGAAATTCAAAATTACTCGCTGCCCCTCGGTAGCGATTACACGTTTTACCAAAGGTTTTTGATAGTTCTCGGTCTGATGAAATACAACAACATCACCGTTATCGGGGGTATAAAACAGATCGCTGATGACAAGCATCTGTCCGTTTTCAAAGGTGTTCCTCATAGAATCGCCATCCACACGGCAAAGACGTGCGCAAAAAGTAAACAATAACAGTACCATAGTGATCGAAAGTACGAAGATTTCAAGATAATCGAAAAAATTGGAAGAAAAAGAATTTTCTTTTTTAGAGCTTTCCTGTTTTGGCTGTCCATTGCTTTTCGACTCTTCAATGACTATGTCAAGCAAGTTGTGACCGTGCTCAATATTGATCTCTGTCTGTTTTGCATTTTGTTCGTCAAAGTAATCCACACCCTCATAGATCTTCTTTGAATCGTACAGCATAAAGGGCACAGGGTCGGAGGAGTGCGTACGGATCTCAAGCGGTGTAGGATGATCGGGAAGTACAAGTATCTTGAAATCATCGCCGCAACTTGTAAGGTATTCAAATACGGGCTTGAGGATTTTTTGGTCGATCAACTCAATGGAGCGCACCTTGTTTTCGACTTCACCCCGATGACCGCATTCGTCCGGACCCTCTACGTGTACATAAACGAATTCAATACCGGATTCGAATGCATCAATCGCAGCCTGCGCTTTTCCATCGTAGTTGGTGTGCACGTTGCCGGTAGCACCGGGCACATCGATTGATTTCATACCTGCGCAAAGACCAATACCCTTGATCAGATCAACGGCAGAGATGACGGCACCATCGATCCCCCATTTTTCACGGAAAGAGGGAAGTGTGGGCTTTTTGCCGGGGCTCCAGAGCCACGCGGAATTTGCAGGACGCAGACCGCGGGCGCGTCTTGCTTGGTTGATCGGATGATTGTTGAGTACCTCGTAACTTTCTTTCATGAGCGCGTAATATTCTTCTCCGCCTTCAGCTACAGGTAGATAATCTCTGATACATCTTCCTAAAATATCATGAGGACGCATAAAGGGATAGCTGTCGGGACGGTCCTTCCAAATCAGGCAGTGCCTGTAGCTGACTCCTGTATGGAAAGTACGATATTCATTCCCAAAATGCTCCTGCAGAGCTTTTATCAATTCATCTGCTTCTTCGGTTGTGATCTCGTCCGCGCTGTGGTCGATCATGGTTTTTTCTTCGTACTGTTCCTCGTCCTCAGAGAGCGTAACGAGATTACATCGGAACGCAGTTTCATCGGGCTGCATATCAATGCCCATACTGACAGCTTCCAAGGGAGAGCGACCACGGGAATATTCCTTGGGATCAAAAGATAGTATTGCCATATTGGCAGTATCGCTTTCCGGAACCATGCCTTCGGGTACATTAGACACAATACCTACCATAGATTCCTTTGCCAGCGAGTCCATGCAAGGCTTATATGCACGTTGCATGGGGGTTTGATTATCCAATTCTGCGACGTTGACATCAGCCATTCCGTCGGGTATTAAAACAAGATATTTCATAATTAGCTCCGGGATATAAATATTCATATCATTATATCATATATCTTAGAAATATACAACACCTTTGTGCAAAACATTACGAAAAAATTTGCAAGATATTCATACCTTTCTCGGTACGCAGTCTTGCTTTCAAGGTCTAAATGTGCTATAATGTTCATAATGAACCTTAGATAGGAGATGTGTTTGTGAATCAACAGCCAAACGATGTTCCAAGAAGTGCCAGAGAGCAAACTCAAAAGTTGAAAAAGATTATTATTATCACTTTTTGTGCAATGCTGGCATTCGCGGTAGTGTACTTTATCTTTTCAACGTTTCTGTACGACACGGTCACTGAAACTCTGTTTGGGTATTTTCCATGGTTGGAAGAATGGTTGGATGGGGGAGCGGGGACCGAGTACAAAGGGAATAACTTTACGATTATTTTCTATCCCATTGATTACGAGTATGACATTACAAAGGACAAGGAATATCTTGGCCTTGACCGAAAAATATACTACTTCGAAAACATGGATCAAACGGGCACGATGCTTGAACTTAATGATTCAAACCGTGATAAGCAGGCGATGGGGGTTACATTGCTCTGTGAGATGGTAGAAAGCATTATTATGGGTGATGCTGACGCATATAACGCTTGTTTCAGCGATTATTACTTCGAGCATAAAGGTGTTGAGCCGGATCCCGGATTCACAATGACACAGTTATATGATATTAAGATTACCAATTTCGGTCAGCAAAAGATAACTGATGATAAGCTTGGCACGTATACGGAATATCACTTTGTGCTGCAGTATTCTATCCACAAAAATAACGGCACCTTCCGCAGTGATATTGGCAGTGACGGTAATGCTGCAACGTATATCATCATTACGGATCGGAACGGTAAGCTTTTGGTAGAAGATATGTTCTTCAACTACAAATTTAGCCACTAATTAAGAAGAAATGAAGTATCAGGCAGTATTATTTGATCTTGACGGAACCTTGCTTCCTATGCATGAGCCGACTTTCGTGGCATGTTTTTATCAGGCTTTGGTTGATTATTTGTTGCCGGTGGGGGCTTCTCCCATGCAAGTAGCGGAGGTGCTGAAGGGAAGTCTTGGGTATGTGATTGCCAATGATGGCAGTTGTACTAACAGACAAGCTTTTGTGAATTATTACGATGCTTATCTGAAAAAGACGGGTGTGCGCATAGACATCTTAGAAATGGAACAATTCTATGCGACAATATTTGATGCGAAGGTGCGTGCATCATGCGGCCGTGATCCGGATGCCGGACGGGCGGTTTCTTATATTCAATCAATGCACACACCCATGATCATTGCAACTAATCCGTTTTTTCCGCGTGTTGCCACTCATTTAAGACTACGTTGGGCAGGCCTTGATCCTTCAGACTTTGCCGAGATCACGACTTATGAGAATTATCATTATTGCAAGCCAAATCTGATGTACTATAAAGAGCTGTTTGAGCGTACAGGGCTGAATCCGTATAAGTGTTTGATGGTTGGTAATAATGTGGATGAGGATATGATAGCAAGCACTCTGGGGTGTGACGTATTCTTGGTTCTGCGTAATCTGATCAATGCTAAGAAGGTGGATATATCAGCGTATCCGCAAGGAACACTTGCAGATCTGATATCCTACCTGGAAGATATGCAATAAA
Organism: Eubacteriales bacterium; assembly: GCA_045586785.1. Taxonomy (GTDB): domain Bacteria; phylum Bacillota; class Clostridia; order Oscillospirales; family CAG-272; genus UMGS1002. The sequence continues at coordinate 14,684 of JAZNBA010000020.1, forward strand.
AAAAGAGGCTGAGCCTCTTTTTTTATATACTTTAAATAGACGCGATGCAATCATTGACCCAAGCCAGGATATCAGTCTTTTCCTGGTCGCTTATCTTGGAATTGAAAAGATTGCCACCATTGATATAAAGGGTCTTTTCGCAAATATTGGTTCCTGCGGTTGCCAACAGCGAACGCACGTAAGCATCACCATCGGGGGTACCATCGATCATCAAAGCAACATTGGCAGTACGGTTCTTGTTGAGTTCGCTGATAAACAGTCTGATATCATCTTTGAGAGAGCCTTTGCAAGTTAAAACCAGAACCACAAGACGTTCTTTGTCACAGGAATATGCGGGCGGGATGACATCAGCAGCATTGATATTGAGCTGGAACTCTTGCTTGATCATTTGTGTGATTGAAACCAATTTCTTTTTGCCGGGGGTGCAAAGCACACGCATTTTAATAGCCATAAAAAATTCCTCCTTACCGGCAAGCAAACCGGTTTTTCTCATTATAACACATAATTGCGTGCAAAGTAAAGAGGTAAATATAAAATCGGAATAATGTACAGTTTTTTCATGCTTATTTTAGTTAGGTTGCCACAAGCGATAATTAGAGAACTCTACATGTAAATTTTTCTTTGTGCGATGGTGAATTTTGTTTTCATATCTTGTATTTAGCGAGAACATATGTTATAATAAATAGGTTATATGAACGGCCACGGACTTAAATATACAAACAGAGCAGTATAATGCAACATACGAAATTATACAAAATCAAAGTTTTGTATAAAGTAGGGCACTGAAATATATCATTTCTACCATTTTGGGTACTCCCCCGATAATTTTTAGCTGTTTTGGCTCTCTTTTGATAGATATTTCTTTTTAGTAGCTTGCCCGCCGCGTAGATGTCGTTCAAGTTTGTTTTTTTCAAGTACTTCTTTTACATGCAGATATAAGGCTCTGTTTACGTGTGGCAGCACCTGCGTGACATCTTTATGTACTGTGCTTTTACTAATCCCGAATCTAGCTGCTGCCAACCTGACCGTAGCTTGATTTTCAATCATGTAATTAGCAAGTAACACGCATCGTTCTTTTTCTGCAGATATGTACATCATAGTTGTACCTCACATCTTATTTCTGTTTCAATGTTATGCGGTGATCAGCAGTATTATGTATACAAGGAGGTTGTTTTATGGCGGATTACAAAGAGATCTCTTATAGTTGTATACTTGAAGGAATGACTTCGATATCTGCTTTGATACACGGGCGTGAAAACGGTATCAATGATCGTAGGATCTTTGCCATTCTCATCGATCAATCTAAAAAACACAGTAAATACCGTGAGATCGGTTATCTGAAGTCTAAGGCACTTGTTCATGACTTTTCACTTGTATATGTTTCCGATACGGAGATAGCGGAGCTGACGAGTGGTAACACCCATGGTGGCATTATTGCGTTATGCGGAGACCGTACTTTTAATGATTGTGCAATCATACCTTGCGATGGATTCTGGGTTCTCCCTGATGGAATTGAAGATCCGTTCAATTTGGGATTTGCACTTAGATCTTTATATGCCGCAGGCGTTGATGGCGTGATGCTGCCGCCGCGAAATCGTATGTGTGTGCCAGGCGTTGTGGCAAAATCCTCGGCGGGAGCTTCCGAGTTGCTGGATATTCGAATTTGTGACACAGAGTCGGCTATAGTACAATTCAAGAATGCAGGTTACCGTGTGGTTTGTGCTGGCATTCGAGATTCAATAAGCATATATGAAGCAGATCTGCGTAAGCCTTTGCTGCTTATCGTAGGCGGCGAAAAACGCGGTATTTCAAGGACTGTTCTGGATATGGCAGATCAGATTGTGCGTATTGACTACGGTCGTACGTTCAACGGATCCTTATCAGCGGCATCCGCTACGACGGTAATTGCTTTTGAGGTTCTTCATCAAAACTCTCATTTCTAAATTACATTATACAAAATCATTACAAAAAAGGAATTTACTGTTTTGGAAAAGCAAAAAAGATTTAAGATACCCAATATTTTCGATATGAACCGCGATGGACGCGGCGTTGATCCCGGCGAGGATACCACACCCAATCTCAAATATTTTTTTAAACTGTTTTTTCGTAAATTTTCAAATCTTCTGACACTGAATTTGATGATGTTTGCAATGGTATTGCCGATAGCGATGGCAGTTTACATCTTTTTCAACGGTCCGCAGATGCCGACTATGAGCAGTCCGGCGTTTTCTGCGCTTGTAGGAGCTCAATTGACTGGCGTTGATGACTCAGAACTTTTAACAAAACTGATCCCAATCTTACCGCAGGTCAATTTCATTACGTATAATTCCTATGCAAGCTGGCTGCCTTACGTGCTACTTGGCATTTTGGCAATTACTTGGGGGTGGCAAAATACAGCTGTGACGTATATTCTGCGCAGTCTTGTTCGTGGTGACGGCGTATTTATGTTCTCAGATTATTTTTACGCTATAAAAAAGAATTTTAAGCAAGGACTTATATTGGGATTGATGGACGCAGGTATCATTGTGGTGCTGATCATTGATTTCATGTATACTTGGAGTGCTCGATCAAATTATTGGACGTATTTGATGTTTTTTGCTGTTACTGCCTTGATCATTGTGTATCTGTTCATGAGAATGTACCTATATCTGATGATGATTACATTCAATATCTCGCTTTACAAGATGCTCAAAAATGCGTTGATATTTACAGCGTTGGGTATCAAGCGTAACCTCATGGCAGGCTTGGGAATATTGATCTGCCTTGCGCTGTGGGGGGCTCTCGCGTTTGTTGGGTTGCAGTATAACCTTGGATTTTTGATCTTTATTCCCGCGTTGATTATGTTTGCGCTGATTGCATTTATTTCTGTTTACTGTGCGTATCCTGTTATTAAAAGGTACATGATCGACCCTGTCGCAATTGCACCGAATACAGCTGACGACACAGCTAGCGAGTAAATAATAAGCCACACGGGAGCCGAACCGAATTGCCCGAGGGCGATTCATTTTCGCATCTTTCGGCGTCCTTTTACTCGCAAGATTGGTATGCAGTATTTCCAAGGGAAGTGATACAGGGATCGAATAAATCTGCCCGTCAAAACAACTTGGTTCGACTCCCGTGCAGCTACGGAAAAAGCCGACCGCTTATGCGGTCCGCTTTTAATTGTATCTTTTTAATAATTCCCCGGCGGTTACAAAGGTAAATCCTTTGTCAAGCAATATAGGAATGAAGATATCCAAAGCAGCTGCGGTTGGGCTGTTTGCACCGATATAGTCGTGCATAAGGATGATATCGCCGTTTTTTGCATTTTGTATGATATAGTCGCTGATTTTATCCGGAGGAGTATGCGCCCAATCTCGCGTATCTAAAGTCCATAAAACATTAGAATAGCCAAGATCTTTCACAACTTGGCGCATACTGTTGGTCAATGCTCCTTCTGGTGGTCTGAACAGTGTACAATGCCTCCCTGTTTGCTCAAACACTTCCCTTTCACATTCTGTAATCTCGTTCCGAAGTGCATTCTTATCGAGCCTTGCAGCGTGAGAGTGCGTAGTTGTATGGTTCCCTAACTCATGTCCGCGTGCAAGCACCTCTGATATGATTCCCGGATAGTTCTTGACATTGACTCCTATTACGAAGAAGGTTGCTTTGATATTATAACGATCAAGCACATCTAATATTTGCCGAGTTTGTTTTGGATGCGGACCGTCATCGAACGTCAAAACAATGCGTTTTGTGCTGCTTGGAGTGGTTTCGGATGCATGACAATTTAGCGAATATGCTGAAAGCAAGCAACATATCAGAATCCAACCAATCAAGACTCGTTGCATGATTCACCTAATTTCAGTTCGTCTAACGTACCAAAACGATATCCCATTGCTTTTAACTTGCAGATTACTTCAGATAAAATCTGCGCATTGGTTGCTGATGTTGGATGCAACAACATGATTTCACCATTATGCAGATTATCAAAGATCTTTTTCTTTGCCGCCTGTTCGCTCATTTGCTTGTTGTTATCCCAATCTGCATAAGCAAAGCTCCAGAAGACTGTTTTATATCCCTGATCAAATACTGCTTTTATAGATTTTTTATCAAACGTACCCTCGGGTGGTCTGAAGTATTTATTCATTTGTTTCCCGGTCAGGGTGGTATATGCGTTCTCAAGCCGATTTAATTCTTCTTTAACGCCTTCAGCAGACAAACTTGTGATATTTTTATGCGTAAAGGTGTGATTACACACGAGGTGTCCTTCGTTAGCCATGCGTTTAACCAATTCGGGGTTTCTGTCGATCAGATTACCGAGAATGAAAAATGCCCCCGTAACCTGTTGATCTTGCATAACATCCAATATCTTTTCAATGTTACCGTTTTCATAGCCTGCATCAAAGGTCAGATAGATGACCTTTTCCTGATCATGTGTTGCGTGGTGCTTATCCAAATAGACACCGTTTAATTGTCCTATCCACTGCATATTGGTATCAATGGTGGGCTGGGTATGATCGGTGGTGCGTTTACAGTACCAATGGTAACATTCGCTTGCATTTGCGCTTGTGCATAAAATCATGCATAAAATCGGTAATATGCATAAATTGCTGCACAAGCTCAAAAGTTTTCTCTTATTCATGTCACAACCTCCTCTCTGCCTTTTATTATAAACAGAAAATGCTGTGTTTCACATGGGAATTCATACCGTGAATATTAGGCAATTTTACCATGAATATATATGCAATATTGTTGAATATTGCTATTGAAATTCATATATTTATGCAGTATAATATATTCGTATTTCTCAAAGCAGTTACTGAAAGGCGTTTATTATGAAAAAAGAAATCAAAAAAATCATTCTCGCATATTCCGGCGGTCTTGACACCTCTATTATCATTCCGTGGCTGAAAGAAAACTATCCCGGTTGTGAGGTCATAGCTGTTTCCGGTGATGTAGGACAAGGCACTGAGCTTGATGGACTTGAGGAAAAGGCAATCAAAACCGGTGCATCCAAGCTGTACATATTGGATCTTAAAAAGGATTATATTGAGAATTACATATATCCCTGTCTCAAAGCCGGTGCTTCTTACGAGGAGTATTTGCTGGGTACCTCTCACGCGCGTCCTTGCATTGCTAAGGGGCTTGCAGAGATTGCAATTAAGGAAAATGCAGACGCAATTTGCCACGGTTGCACAGGTAAAGGCAACGACCAGGTTCGCTTTGAACTGACAATTAAGGCGTTTGCCCCGGATATGCAGATCATTGCTCCTTGGCGTGTGTGGGATATCAAATCCCGTGATGAGGAAATAGACTACGCAGAGGCACACAATATTCCGCTCAAGATCAGCCGAGAGACTAACTATTCCAAAGATAAAAATATCTGGCATCTTTCTCATGAAGGATTGGATCTGGAAGATCCGGCTAATGAACCGCAGTATACGAAGCCCGGTTTCCTTGAAATGGGCGTTTGTCCCGAGCAGGCTCCCGATGTCCCTGCATATCTTACCATTACCTTTGATAAGGGTATTCCGACTGCCATTGACGGCATCGAAATGGATAGTGTTTCCCTGGTTGAAAAGCTCAATGAGTTGGGCGGCGCGCATGGAATCGGTCTGTTGGATCTGGTAGAAAATCGTTTGGTCGGTATGAAGAGCCGAGGCGTATACGAGACCCCCGGCGGAACCATTCTCTACCATGCACATAAGGTATTGGAGTCTATCACGCTTGACCGTGATACGCAACACTATAAACAGCAGATTGCAATCAAGTTTGGTGAATTGGTATACAACGGTCAATGGTTTACCCCTTTGCGTGAAGCCCTTTCTGCTTTTGTGGATAAGACACAGGAGAGTGTTAGTGGTGATGTAAAAATCAAGCTTTACAAGGGCAATATTATCAATGCCGGCGTGACCTCCCCTAATTCCCTTTACAGCGAGACCATTGCTTCGTTCGGTGAGGACGGCGGTGTTTACGACCAAAAGGATTCTGCAGGATTTATCAATTTGTACGGGCTGCCTATCAAGGTCAAAGCTATGCTGGATGCACAAAAGAAGCAATAATAACCCATACGGGGTGTCTTTACGACAAAGACACCCCTCGTTTTGATTGAAAGAAAGGACATTACACTATGAATACAATGTGGGCAGGACGCTTTCAAAAGCAACTCAACAGCCGTGTCAATGATTTTAATTCGTCTATTCACTTTGATTGTAGAATGTATAAGCATGATATTATTGGCTCAATAGCACACGCAACCATGCTTGGTAAGTGTGGTATTATCAGTACGCAGGATGCGGAGTTGATTTGCAAGACGCTCAATGAGATTATGACTGATCTTGAGCAAGGTGCTCTGGCGTTTGATATGAGTGCCGAGGATATTCATATGTTTATCGAGAGTGAGTTGACTGCTCGTATCGGTGATGTTGGCAAGAGATTGCACACCGCACGCAGCAGAAACGATCAGGTTGCGCTGGATATGCGTTTGTATCTGCGTGATGAGATCGTTGAGTTAAAGGAGCTTGTATGTCATATGATCACGGTGATCTGTAACAAATCTGAGATCCATGCATCAGATATCATGCCCGGATATACCCATCTGCAGCGCGCGCAGCCTGTTACGCTGGGTCATTATCTCCTGGCGTACGGACAAATGTTTGCACGCGATGCGCGCAGACTTGATGACGTGGCAAAGAATATGAACCTGCTGCCCTTGGGTAGTTGCGCTCTGGCGGGCACAACTTATCCAATCGACCGCTTTATGGTTGCCGAATTGCTTGGTTTTGACGGTGTATGCCAAAACAGTATGGACGGTGTTTCCGATCGTGATTATACCATTGAGTTACTGAGTGCTCTTTCGATTATCATGATGCACTTGTCGCGTTTTTCTGAGGAATTCATCTTATGGTCATCTTCTGAATTTGGTTTTGTCGACTTGGATGACGCGTATTCTACGGGATCTTCTATCATGCCTCAAAAGAAAAACCCCGACATAGCCGAGCTCGTGCGCGGAAAAACAGGTCGTGTATATGGTGATTTGACCGCTTTGTTGACTGTGATGAAAGGCATTCCGCTTGCTTATAACAAGGATATGCAAGAGGATAAAGAAGCGGTATTTGATGCGATTGATACAGTAAAAATCTGCCTTGAGCTGTTTGCGGCAATGCTTGATACTGCGATCTTCAACGTAACTACTTTGCGCAAAGCAGTTTCCAAGGGATTTATCAACGCTACAGATTGCGCTGACTATATGGTTAAAAAAGGACTTCCCTTCCGCAGTGCCTATAAGGTCGTGGGGCAGCTTGTCGCGTACTGCATTGAAAATAATAAGACGCTTGAAACGCTTACGCTTGAAGAGTACAAAAACGCCTCGCCTGTATTTGAAAATGATATATATCAAGCCATTGATCCCGACACTTGTGTGGCAGGTCGTGCTTGCTACGGCGGTCCCGCTCCCGAGAGCGTGATACAGCAAATCAAATCCATGCGCAAATATTTGCAAGATCATACATAATTAAAGTCGCTTTTTGTGCGCTTTGCGCAAAAGTCATATTGCGTTCATGTCGCGTTCACTTATAATTCAATTATCTATGCTAAAATATGCAAGAGATTGCAAGAGGGGGTGACGCTTTGGCAGAAAATACGTTTCAGCGCAGAGAGAAAAAGATTATTCTGGACGTATCTTTGGTGGAACCGCTCAAGCAACGCATTGAAGAATACATGAATGCCGACCCCTATAACAAGGACGGAAAGCCTTACATGATCTGCAATCTGTATTTTGACAACGCCAACAACGACGTGATTCGGAATTCGGTTCAACTTCCCAAGTACAAGGAAAAGCTCAGGCTGCGTAGTTACGGCACACCGGATCTTGATACAAAGGTGTTTTTGGAGATCAAGCGCAAACTCAACGGTATTGGCACCAAGCGACGCGCAAAGATTATGTTGCATGAGGTTTACGACTTCCTTGAGCGACGCGAGTATCCCAAGGATACCAAGTATATTAATACGCAGGTACTGCGCGAGATTGAGTATTATCTGTCGCACACGCCTGTGGAGCCGGTTGCATACGTCAGTTATTTACGCTATGCTTACCATGGTAAAGAAGATCCCGATTTCCGTGTGACTTTTGATTTTGACATTTTGTCGAGAAGATACGATCTTTCTTTGGAAAGCGGAAGATACGGAGAGCCCCTGCTACCCCCCGATAAGATGATCTTGGAGGTCAAATTCGCAGGCGCGGTTCCCTATTGGTTTGTGCAGATCATGAATGAGTATGGGTTGACGTTCCATACGTTTTCCAAGATCGGTACTGATCTGAAGAAGAACGTACTGAAAAACAATGGCATCGAAGAATTTTTGCTGACAGGATTTGTATAAAGGAGATTATCGAATATGCAGGCTTTAGAAAACTTTTTCAACCAGCTACTGGTAAACATTCAAATTTATTATGATACTGCTACCACGGGCGTATCCACGCTGACGCTTGGTAAGACCCTTGCCCTGATTGGCTCGAGCATCGGAATGTCGTTGCTCGTTACCTTGGTTTACTTACTTGTCAACCGTAAGAGAGCGTATTCCACGAAATCCCTGTTTACCATTCTTTTGATGGGACCCATTGTATCGGTCATCGTTATTGCAGTCGGTTCTAACCTGGCGCGCGCGATCTCCATTGGCGGTGGTCTTGCGCTGATCCGTTTCAGACATTCGGTTGAGAATCCAAGCGATCTGATATTCATTTACCTCTCCGCGGCAGTCGGTATGGCTTGCGGTACGGGTGGTATTGGCTTTGCTGCCATTGCAATCGGTATCATCTTGGCTGTAATCATTATCGCTTCTCTGACAGGCTTTGACCGTATTGGCGGTGGCGCAATGAGATTGACCATTATGATTCCCGAGTCGCTTGATTTTGCAGGCGTTTTCGAGCCTGTGCTCAAGCAGCATTGCAAGACCTACAACCTCGAGAGAGTCAAGTCCGTTGAATACGGTACGCTGACTGAGCTGCGTTACAGAATCCGTCTCAAGGACAAGAACGCACAGAAGGCTTTGATTGACGATATTCGCGTGCGTAACGGTAATCTTAATATTTCGATTACCCAGAAGGCGTCTGACGATTGATACAAACAAATAATTCAACGCCGAGAGCAACCATTATGGTTTTTCTCGGCGTCTGTTGTTCAGTGAATGTGTCTAAATAACACGGTATATAAACGCACTTATAATCGTGCTAACGGTTTGCTGTATTTCGTTTTCCAAAAAATACTGCTATAATCTAATCAGAAAGAGTAGCTACGATCTTTCGATCAAACTATGAAAGAAGGAAAAATTATGTTGAATTTTGGTCAGAAAATCAAAAAGCTGCGTACGGATGCAGGCTTGTCGCAAGCTATGCTGGCAGAACACATTGGGGTTTCGGTTCAATCTATATCTAATTGGGAATGTAACAACACCATGCCGGATATATCTCAAATCGTTCCACTTGCAAGTGTTCTCTGTGTTTCAACCGATTACTTGCTTGGCGTCGGATTAGATGAAAAAGCCGATCATGAAACGCTTATCCGCAACGTAAACACAATTTGGGCAAATTATTCAGTCAACACAAAGGAAAACAATGCAGATTTGTTGGTTGCCAATCTGTACAAAGAGTATCTGCGTAAGTATCCAACAGACTACGAAGTAAAGTATAAATGCGCGTTAGCATTATACGACTATCTATTGGTAGGTAAGGTTAGAGGAAAGTTTCAAATTGAAACGTATACCTATGAATCCGTATATGCTCAGTGCAAAACAATGCTGTCCTCGGTTTGTAACAACACTTTTTCAATAGAGCTTCAGATACAGGCAAATCAGTTGATGATCGAGCTTATGCTCTTGAATGATAGCTTTGACGAGGCGCTGCATTTTGTTGATGTGCTACCGCAAATATGTGGCATAAAATATGCGGCGCGTAGTAAGGTATTGTACGCTCAAAAAGCAATCAGCAATGCCCATCAGATGAAATTGGTTGCTGATAAAGAAAAATGCTTGGATTATTTGAAAGCATTGTATGAAAGCGTAAATTCCGGTGTATATGAGAAAGACCAATCCATTTCGATCTTGGAGCATGCAGAATGCATTGCAAAAGCGGCTGTATCTTTGTATTTGGATGTAACAACTCTTGATGTAAATTCTTATGAAAAAATGCCATATTGTTATTTGATTACGGCATATACCATGCAATGCAACACACATTTGTTGAACAACGATCATGACGCTGCGTATACGTCTTTGGACAAAGCAATACAAACTGCGTGTGAAATGTATGCGTGGGTTAAAGAAAAGACAAAAGATCACGAAATATTGGCAGATTACAAATTCTTTACAGAGCGTACACCACATTGGGCATTTCGTTTTAGTGGCTTGTATTCAAGCGAAGAAAACGAATTTACAAAATCGGAGCAGTATAAAAACGCTGTCAAGGAAATAAAGAAAGCTCTTTGTGGCGCATAATCATACACAAATCAAATATCCCAACCTCAAAAGTGAGGTTGGGATGTTTTTTATCTGTAGTTATTCAATACAGCCACGTAATTGCGATTGTTTAGAAGCTCCGCATGTCTTCCCTCCTTCGCACTCAAAAGGCTTTCTACAAGCCATGAAAGAAACTCGTCAGCAGTAACGTTTACACGTTCAGGAAAATACGCTTGATGAACGGCTTGATCGCGCTCAACAGCCTCGGATATTCTTTGGGCGACGTAAAGATTCATATCAAGCAAGGCGATAATACTTTCTTCATCACCGCCTCTGAACGTGAAATCATTTCTCATTCTGTTCAAGAATGCTTCCGCAAGCCCGGCAAAAAATATGTCGTTTGTTTCGTCAAATGCATTTAACAATAGTTTCCCATATTTGATAGCTTTCGCTGCTTTTTCTTGTGGTGTAAGTGCGGGATCAAAGAAAATGACGCGTCCTAACTTATCGCCCGCGAATGCTACAAGCTCATACATGTTTTTGCTGACCCAATAGTAGTATTCTTTCGTGTCTTTTGCAAACAGCTGCTCGCTCTTTTGACCTGCGGTCAAATACCAATTTATAAATTTGGATTTGTATATCTCTAAAGCTTCATCTGTTTTTCCCTCCGCATGCAGTATCTTGGCACGCATATTCCATGCATTGAGTCTTATCACCTCTTCGGTACAGCTGTCGAGTATTTTTTCGCAAATTGAAAGGAATTCATCCTTGTGTTTGATCAGAATTGTCGGATCATTGTCGGCATCCCCCGCGATATTCCACATGTAATAATGCATGATCCAATAATCCGTCGGATAGTCGCGCCGCGCTTTAATAATGATATCGCGACCTGTCTGATCATTACGATGCTTTCGGTACAGCGTGATGATCTTTTCTATCTCGGTCTGTACCTTTTCACGGTCATATCCCATCAGCTTATCAAGACTGACATCAAAGAAATAGGCAAGCGGCTGCAAGAGCGTGATATCCGGATAACTTTCCCCTCTTTCCCATTTGCTGACAGCAGCACAGGACACGCCCATAGCAACTGAGAGCTGTTCTTGCGTGATGCTTTTGGCAATACGCAAATGCTTAATGTTTGCACCAATTGTAATTTCCATATATGCCTCCATGGATAATAGTAAGCTGACGTCTGCTTCTGCATATATTATATCTCATAAATACCGAGGTGTAAAGGGATTGTTAGGAAATACAGATTGAACCGTGGGTTAAAATAATGAATTAGCGATAGTAGAACGAAAACAAGATCACCGCAGATTGCTCTGCGGTGATCTTGTTTTTAGAATCAAAATCCCTCGTATTCATCATAGAATCCGGCTTTGACCATGCAGTCGCGGTACTGTTCCCACGACCAGCCGTCACCTATGGTGCAGGTAAAGTGGTTCTTTCCGCTTCCGACAGTGCTTTCCCATGTGATCAAGTAAAAGCCGAACTTTCGCTCTGCAACCTGTCCGATCCGTGCGCCGCCATTTGCGACGATGTCCAATTCACCGCAGGTTACGACTTCATCGGTGGTCAGATCGGTCACAGTATAGCTTGCGTGCACATCGGATTGCGTGTCGTTTGCAGCAACCAGAGTCAGCTTTCCATCGACAGGCTCGTCAAACATCATGCAGAAAGGCGTTTGAGAGCGTTTGATATAGTGGTATGCCAGCTTTTTGCATCCGTACCAGTCCACTACTGCGTCAGATACTTGAGGCCAGCCGTCGGCAATATTCCACCAGAGGATACCGCTCATTCTCCATTTGTGAATGCGGAAGCGCTCAATGAAATACTTGACCGCCTCGGCTTGGGAAACCTGGCTCTGCCTTGCAAACTCGTCAAGTTGATTGGAAGGTGTACCGAACAACCGCTCAACCTGGCTGACCATCAGACGGTTACGGTAAGAATACGGATTTCCATCCACATAGGGCTCCATGCCGGCAGCGTGGATCAGCCAATCGGGATTGTCGCAGATCTCGTAGATGGATTGCTTCGGCAAACTCTCTTCGGGGATGAACTTCTTGATCGACTCCGGCGAGGGGCAGCCGTGATAACCGATCTCTGATGCGAAATGGCATTCGGAATTGCCGTAAAAGTCGCCCTTGAAATAGTCACGCGGACCCCAGAGATGATCCTCAGCGGGCATGCCGTACTTATATACCATAGGATCCAGATAAGGGCTGCTGGGCAGGTACGGGCGCGTTGCGTCATGATTACGCAGCTCATGCAGAATGATGTCACGTGTAATGACGTTGTAATTAGGATCCAGCATGGCGGTAGGATCATCCTCCGTTCTGTGCTGTTCCCAATAAGGAACTACGAAAACATCACATTCATTGTCCCCTGCCCATAAAACCAGCGAGGGATGGTTGCGCTTCTCAATTGCAATGTGCTTAATCTCCTTTTTGACGAGCTTGCAAAGCCGCTCATCATCCGGATAATGACCGCACGCAAAGCTGAAGTCCTGCCAGATCATAATGCCGTGCTCGTCGCAATAATCATATAATACATCGCTCGGATATACGTTACCACCCCAGCAGCGGATCATATTGCAGCCCTGTTCGTCAGCCAACATGATGTTGCGTAAGGTGTAGTCGTCGTGTCTGGACGGAAACGCATCGCAAGGCACCCAGTTCGTACCCATAGTGAATATGCGCTTGCCGTTGACGATGAAGCAAAAATCTCCGTCGTCACCCGAGCGGGAGGTGCGCTTGAGCTGTAGCGTACGGATACCGAAGCGATACTTTACGCTATCGTATTCCACGCCGTCCTTGACAAGCTTGATCTCCATATCGTAGATATTCTGTTCGCCGTAATTCTTTGGCCACCACAGCTTGGGCGTCAAGAATCCGAATTCTATTTTGCAAGATGCGCAGAACGGTCTGTATTCGTGATGTATGATACTGTCACCGCACTCACCGTGCAGGATCACGCGGAAATCGGAAATAAAGTCCTCATCGGATTGAATGCGCAGCATGGTGCAAATATATGCGTCGTGCTCGTTTGCCCATCTTGTGTAAGTAAACGGGTCTACGATGCGATTACGGGGCTTATAGACGATTTCTACGGGTTTCCAAAGACCGCCCGATACCAAACGAGGCATAATATCCCAACCAAACATGGAGCCTGCCTTGCGCAGCTGTATTCCGTCATGGTTATATTTCAGCCCGAAGCACATAGCGGGCACTTCGAATTCTCTTGCGTAAATCGCAGAGGGCAAAATATGTACGAGCAGCGTATGTCTGCCGCTTTCCAATTGATTGACGTCAAACGTGTGTGCATGGAACATATTTTCCACAAATCCAAGCAGCTCACCGTCCAGATAGATCTCTGCCGCAGTATCTACGCCGCCAAAGACCAGTTCAGTATCCATATTGGGTTTGCTTTGATACTCAAATTCTGTGAAATAATACAAGTGAAGGTTCTCCAAACGCTGGGTTTTAACGGGATTTTGCCCCCAATATACGTCTTCGAGAATTCCCTCTCTCATAAAATCCAGCTCAAAGTTGCCAGGTACGCTTGCGCGAATGGCGGTAAAGCCGCCATTCGCTATATCATTGGGTGTTTTGATGCAGATTCGCTCGCTTTTTACCTTGGCGTTTTCAATCCAGGTGAGTTTCCAGTGATCAATTTGAATACTTTGTCTCATCATTAACCTCCAATTGCAGAAAATTAAAAGCTGAACGTCAGCTGGTCGGTTTCGTTAATGCCGTCCAAAACGCCGTTGCGTCTTAAAATGTCAATGACTGCTTGCGAAAGCTTTGCGCGGATCTTGAGATCCTCGACCGAGAAGAACGGTTCTTCCTGTCTTGCGCGCACGATGTTCTCGGCGGCAGTTTCGCCAAGACCGCCCAGCGAGGAGAACGGCAGGCGGATCTTGCCGTTTTCAGGCAAAAACTCGCGCCAGTCGGATTTTTCCAGGTCTACGGGCAGAAATCTGATACCGCGCGCAAACGCTTCATTAGCAAGCTGCAATACTGCAAGGCTGGCTTGCTCCTTGGGAGATGCATCCAAGCCTCTGCTTTCAATATCTTTGATATGTGCAACAAGTGCCTTTTTACCTTTCATGATCAGCTCGCCGTCAAATCCGTCGGGCTGTACGGTAAACATAGCGCAGTAAAATGCAAGCGGAATGTGTACCTTGTACCAGCCAAGACGGATAGCGGACATATCGTATGCAGCTGCGTGTGCCTTGGGGAACATATATTTGATACGCTTACAAGACCAGATATACCACTCAGGCACCCCTGCTTCAAGCATTTCTTGTTCGTATTCGGGGGTCAAGCCCTTCCCTTTTCGTACCATCTCCATGATCTTGAAGGCATGGTCCTTTTGCACGCCGTAATCGATAAGTGCCAACATGATAGAGTCACGTGTACCGATAACCTCTGAAATGGTGCACGTGCCGTTTTTTATCAGCTCCTGGGCGTTGTTTGTCCAAACGTCCGTGCCGTGTGAAAGACCCGAGATCTGCAACAGGTCAGAGAAGGTCTGTGGTTTACACTCTTGCAGCATTTTGATAACGAACTTGGTACCAAGCTCGGGCAGACCGAGCGTCCCGAGTGGACAGTTGATATCCTCGGGCGTGATGCCGAGCGGTTTGGTAGACAAGAACAGCTCATAAATCGAGCGGTCATTCATGGGGACGTCAAGTACGCTGGTATCCGAATACTTTTCAAGATACTTGTACTTGGTCGGCATATCGTG
>JAZNBA010000021.1:0-5002 GCA_045586785.1 Eubacteriales bacterium
GACTACAAGTTTGATAGGTCAGAGGTGTAAGTGCAGTAATGCATTCAGCCGACTGATACTAATAGACCGAGGGCTTGAACCTCCTTTAGGTTCAAGTTTACAGTATTACTTGAGTTTCATTTTCTACTTAAACCTTATTCGTCTTGTCAATGATAA
Source organism: Eubacteriales bacterium (assembly GCA_045586785.1). Classification (GTDB taxonomy): domain Bacteria; phylum Bacillota; class Clostridia; order Oscillospirales; family CAG-272; genus UMGS1002. The sequence continues at coordinate 157 of JAZNBA010000021.1, forward strand.
ACTGAAGATTCCGGTACGGCGAGAGCCGTCCTTTTTTAATTCTTTTGAAAATCGCCGAGAGTGGTTAAATGTCCCTCTCGGTATTTTTATAGACAAAATAAAATATTTTTGCTATAATGAAAAAAACTTTGCATCAAGTCCCAACCGAAAGGGGATTTTTACGACTATACGGGTGAACGTTCAAAAGCATTCCGGAAAGCAGGAAAACCATGGAAAACAGCGAAATTATTCAATATTACAATGATCTGATGCGACTTGCGGCATCCAAGTGCCATTTGCGCGCGGATGCAGAGGATCTTGTTAGCGAAGTCATGCTTGCGGCCTTTGCCTATATGCATAACGGTGGAGTGATCGAGCATCCCAAGACATGGCTGACAAACACGCTTTACCACAAATACAACGATCAGCTGCGTAAAAAGTATCGTACGCCCGTGACTGTGTGCCTGGATGAGGCATTGCAGCTTGGCGAGCAGGAAGCCGATGCATTTTTATGCTCCGAGGAGGCGGCGAATTTGCGCAAGGAGCTCAATCACTTAGCATTTGTGACGCGTGAGGTGCTGATCCGCCATTATTTCGGTAATCAGAGCGTGTCGCAGATCGCGGCAGAGTTGGGTGTGCCCGAGGGGACGGTCAAATATCGCCTGTCCGCAGGGCGCGAACAGATCAAGAAAGGACTTGAAACAATGGAAACGAGAGAAAATTATTTGCCGGGGAAGATGTGGATTTCTTTTGGCGGCGTTAACGGCCTGAATAATGAGCCCATGTCGCTTGTGGAAGGGGATTTGATCGCGCAAAATCTGCTGATGCTCGCGTATAAAAAGCCTTTGACGATCAGAGAGCTATCCAAAGCAATCGGCATTCCCGCAGCGTATATTGAGCCGATTATTAGCAAGCTTGTGGACGGTGAACTGATGGCATGGACGGATGGCGGAAGGGTATATACGGACTTCATTATTACAAAACCGCAAAACAGACTTGCGAATTTCAGAGCGCAGCTTGATTTTGCGCATAAACACTTTGAAACGATCTGGGGCATTATGGAAAGCATGTCCGCACGAATCTCAAAAATGCCTTTTGTGCAAGCATTGGGAAAAGAGGAGCAGATCAAGCTTGACAGATATGCCGTTTTGAAGGCGTTGCAGGATTTTCAGTATTTCGGAACAGGCAAGATTGCAGCACCCGATTTTCCCAATCGCAAGGACGGTGGCAGATGGTGCGCGCATGCAACCGCGATTGATGCGGGATATGATTTGACAGAATACAATGAGTCCAGCAATTATATGATCCACGGTGGGCATCGCACATCGGAGGCCGTGGAGGTTGGCCGCGCAAAGTGGGTTCGCTTTTACGAATTCGATACGCCGCTTTGGGATGCGACAAGTCGTTTTTACGGGGCGTACGAGCTGTATTTTAAGCATATTACGAATTTGCTTTGGTACATTTACGATGGCACCCCTTTTGAAAACACCGAAATTCCCAACGAGTTCATTGCGTATATGCCAAAGCTCAAGGAATTTGGCTTGCTTGGTGAACAAGAGGGAAAGCCTTGTCTGAAAATTCCCGTATTGAAGAGCGCAGAGTACAATGAGGTTCATGCGGCAATCACTTGGGCGACAGAGGAACTCAAAAAGACGGTGGGAGAAGACCTTGCTGCCTTTGTTTACACACTCAAAACGCCTGTACCCAAGCACCTGACATCGGTTCCCGAGCTTTTCAGATACAGCGACGCAACCAATTATCTGGTCATGTCCATCGTGCGCGAGGCGTATGAAAAAGGACTGCATCTGCAGGGTGTGGATTATTGCTGTCCGCCTGTTGTGTTGGTGTTTGAGGAGTGAATAGATAATTGAAGCCGAGAGTGGCCGTTTGGTCGCTCTCGGCGTTTTTTCAAGGGGGCTGTCCTTGCAGTTTTTGATCATATTGCGGCATTATTTACAAAAACAAAAAAATATGCTATAATTTTTTCAAATCCACCAACCTTTTTCAATTTCCGTGTCTATATGGGTGAAAGCTTTCAACGAGGTGCAAACAAGTGAATAGACAAGATGCCGAGAAACTCATAACTGAATATCTGAAGCCCATCTTCGGCTTTGCGCTCAAGCGTTGCAAAAACACGCAGGATGCGGAGGATCTTTCGCAGGAGATTGTGCTAAAGGCATTTCGTGCGCTACTTGCCAAGGACGACATCGGCGACGCGGGCAAATTCATTTGGACGATTGCACACAATGCGCTTTGCAACTATTATCGCGACAGCGTGACGAGTGTGATTGGTGTTCCGATCGATGAATTTGCCGAGATTCTTGCAGATCCCGACGCGGAAAATCATGCGGGTGGGGACGAAGAAACGGTCAAGCGCTTGCAGCGCGAGATCGCGTATCTGTCACGTCTGCAGCGGCGTATTGTGATCATGTATTATTTTGAAAACCGCAAGCAAGCCGATATTGCAAGCGAGCTGGGAATTCCTGTCGGCACGGTCAAGTGGCACTTGTTTGAAGCAAAAAAAGAACTGAAAAGAGGTATGGATACCATGAGAAAAACAAGTGAACTGAAATTTCATCCGATAAAATTCTGTTCGTACGGGTTCAACGGCTCGGTAGGAAGCAGAAATCCCGAAGAATTCTTTCGCTCGACACTTCCGCAGAATATTTGCTACGCTGTCAGGAACGAGGCCAAAACGGTCAACGAGATCGCGGACGATTTGGGTGTTTCTCCCGTTTACGTGGAAACAGAGGTTGACTTTTTGGAGGAATACGGCTTTTTGATCAAGCACAAGGACAAATATCTGATTAATTTTATTATCAGTGAGCCGACGGCAGCGCTGCTGACCATGCAAAACGATATGTATAAAAAGGCAGCCGAGTTATTCGCAAACGACCTGTATGACGAGCTGATGCGCTGTGGGATTCTGGACGACGAGCGCATTTTTTGCAACCACACGCAGCCGGATGAAGGTGGCGATCAGTATACGAGGGATAAGAACTTCCTTTTGTGGTCGCTGATTCCGTATATTGCCGCTTGGTCGGGAGAGGCACTGATGGACGAGAGGATTCCCTTTGAGGAGGTTGCGACCATTCGCCCGGACGGTGGGCACAATATTATGCATGCAGCGGTTGTTGCGGACGAGATGGTGCTGCCCGAGGACTACGTTTACATGAAAAATTGGTGCGGACCGATGTGGAACGATCACGATGGCCACGTTTTGTGGCAGATCGACAGCGAATGGTCGGATCGTGGTGGGCGTCATGGCTTTATGGCTTTGGCAGACGCTAAGCGTGCGCTTTCGCTCTACGACCATGAAAAGGAAAATTTGCTGTCTAAAGAAGATTATGCATGGCTTTCCGAGCGCGGCTACATCAAGACCTGGGGAGATTACGACGGGTGCTTCAAGACCGCGTGGAAGATCATTGTGCTGACCGACAAGGACGTGCAAAGCGAGCTGCTTGCCATCGGTGAGCGCATCAAACTCAAGTACCGGGAGCAATTTGACGCGCTCAAAGCGCCTTATGCAAAGGCTGTGATCGCTTCCGTGCCCGCGCATCTGCAAAAGATCAAGGAATACGAGCTGCAGTACGTATTCCATTCGGACGGTTGGTTCTTGATGCATTGCATCGTGACGCTGCTGCAGAGCGGCAAGCTCAAACTGCCTACCGAGGAGCAGAGAAAGGCTCTGATGACCATGATCATTCCGGGTTAATTAAATAAGCCGAGAGCAGCCATTTGGTCGCTCTCGGCGTTTTTTCAGGGGGGCTGTCCTTGCAGTTTTTGATCATATTGCGGCATTATTTACAAAAACAAAAAAATATGCTATAATTTTTTCAAATCACCAACCTTTTTGATTCGATTTGTGTCTATAAGACAAGCGCGCTGAAAAATCCATTTTTCACGAAAGGAGAATGCATATTGTACTACAAAAACGAAACCGACCAAACCCTGGTCATGCTGACGCTGGCAGGGGAGCAGAGTGCATACGAGGTGTTGGTCACCCGCTATCAAAAAGCTGTGATCGCATCTGCCGTGGCGGTGACAAAGAATCATTTTATGGCAGAGGATGCGGCTCAGGATGCCTTTGTGACGGCTTGGATCAAGCTCAACACCCTGCAAGAGCCCTCGAAATTTGGCTCTTGGGTATGTCGCATTGCCAAGAACTGTGCCATCAATATGATAGGGCGGTACCGCAGTTTTTTGCCGCTGAGCACGGTGGAAAACCTGGATATATCGGATGACGGTGCACAAAACCCCGCAGAGCTGTATGCATTGTCCGAGGAAAAACAAGAGATCGGCAAAAGCATGGAAAAGCTGCCCGAAAAGATCAGACAGATCATTTATCTGCACTATTTCGAGGATCTTTCGATTGCCGAGATAGCCGATCGAATGCGCATTCCCGAGGGGACTGTCAAATGGCAGCTCCACGACGGAAGAAAGAGGATCAGAAAGGAGCTTTGCGCAATGAATGAAAAATACAGCGACACGCTGGTACAGCGTGTCATGAAAAAGGTGGAGGAGCTCAAGCTCTGGCAGGTTAAAAACGATAAAAGCGGCTTTGAGAAGGTGTACCGCGAGGTACTGCGAGAGGTCGAGGATCTGCCCGAATGCGAGCAAAAGGCACACGCACTTGCCGACGTGCTGATGCGCGGCTGGTGGTGGCTGCCCGGCAAAAAGAACGACGCGCTGTTTGCGCGTATCCGCGAGGCAGCGCTGCAGGGTAAGAACGACGAGGTCATGGAATTTATCGTGACGCGCGAGGACAGCCAAGTGTCAAGGGATGCCAAGCTTGAGTTTATCCGCGACAAGCAAATTCCCATGCTGGCAGAGGCAGGCTTGACGCGCACGCAAGTCGGAGGCCAAG
>JAZNBA010000022.1:0-4397 GCA_045586785.1 Eubacteriales bacterium
CGCCCCGAAAACAATGGTAAAAATAATAAATATGGCTACGAAAGTATCTTCATCCATTTTTTCTGTTTCACGCATTTTTTTACGGGTCGTCGAGGGCGCCGACCCCTACGGCGAAATGATTAAATTTGTGCGTCTACGTGATATTTGATAAAATACAGTGTTTTATAGGCGAGCAATGGTCGCCCTTACATTTTAAAACGATATTATTTGATATTATTGATATAACTTTTTAGGTTTGTCCGTAAGCCCTGCCAGATAATCGAGAGATACATTATAATATTTTGCCAATGTTATGAAATGGTGCATGGGTAACTCGCGGTCTCCGCGTTCATACATTGAATAATGCTGTTGTGATATGCCCAAAAGATCGGCAATGTCTGCTTGAGTACGGTCGGCGTCTTCGCGCATATCTCTTATTTTTGAGTAAAAATACATAAATTATCTCCGCTTTCCGAGGGCGTTGCCTCTGCTTTTTTGTGCAATACGTAGATTATAACATACATACAGATATATGTGCTTGATTTACATATAAATATATGTTAAAATATATATAAATACAACAGAGAGGGGGAACAATGACAGTTTCAATCAAAAAATATTGTTGCGCATGAAAAACGCTCCGAATTGCCGCGACGCAAACGAAAAACGCCCGCCGAATTGGCGGGCAGATTTTATAATTAATACGATGTAATCAAAAATTGTTAATATTCCGCCTTGATTCTGACGGTATTGATGGTGCCGATGGCTTCCTCCACGAGAGCCTCGAAGTCCACTTTTTGCTCCTCGGCAATGACTTTTCCGAGCTCGGGGCGCGTTTTGGGATGACGGGGCGTGAAGACGGTACAGCAGTCCTCAAAGGGCAGAATGGATGTCTCAAACGTGCCGACCTTGTAGGAAATGCGTATGATCTCCTGCTTGTCAAGTCCGATGCAGGGGCGCAGAACGGGAATATCCGTCACTGCGTCGGTGACGGCGATAGCCTGCATGGTCTGGCTTGCCACCTGACCGAGACTCTCGCCTGTAATAAGCGCGCCGCAGTTGCGCTCCTTTGCGATTCTGTTGGCAATGGTCATCATGTAACGGCGAAGCAACAGTGTGAAATAGTCCTCGGTGCAGTTTTTCGCCAGCTCCTCCTGAATGTGAGTCAGCGAAACGATGTGCACGTTTATGTCACCAACCCAGCCTGCCACGATGGAAGCGAGGTCAAGCACCTTTTGACGTGCACGCTCGCTGGTGTAGGGGAAGGACTCAAAATGTATGGCCTCAAGACGCACGCCGCGCTTTGCCATCATCCAGCCCGCAACGGGGGAGTCGATACCGCCCGACAGCAGCAGCATACCGTTGCCGGCGCTTCCCACGGGAAGTCCGCCCGCACCCGGGCACTGACCCGCGTGAACGTATGCTCCCGTCTCGCGTATTTCAACGCGGACGGTTATCTCGGGGTTGTGAACATCCACCTTTATGCGAGGGCAGACAGACAGTATAGCACCGCCGATGTCGCGGGCAAGCTGTATGGAGTCCATGGGAAAACGCTTGTCCGAGCGCTTGCCTTCCACCTTGAAGGTCTTTTTGCCCTCCAGAAACTGAGGAATGTATTCTTTTGCCAGGGCGCGTATGTCTTCGATGTTTTTCTCGCAAACCGCCGCGCGGTTGAGCGCTACGATGCCGAACACCTTTTGCGCTGCCTCAAACATACCGTCGATATCGGCAAAATCATCCTTGGGTTCAATATAAATGGTGCTCTGGGAACGGCTGACCTCAAAGTTGCCGTAGTTTACGGCTCTGCGGCGCAGAGTTTTGCACAGCATGTCCTCAAAATAGCCGCGATTTGCGCCCTTGAGCACTATCTCGCCGTATTTACACAAAATTATCTCTTTCATAATCAAGTACAGGGGAAGACTCCGCGAGTTTTCCCCATTCCTTTCGGGTATTTTTTAGTTTTGTTGGTCTTCTGTCCGATCAGCGTCATCTTCGTCGGCAAAGGTGGCGTCAAGCAAGGCGCGCGCGGATTCAAGATGCTCGCGCTTGACGAAAATATCCGTGCCGAAGTGCGAAAATCCCATAATAATTTTGACCGAACTGCCCGAGCCGCGCTCCTTGGTCATGTAGGGAATGTTGCCGCTTTCAAGAATACTGCGAAGCACCGCCAACTGCTCGTTGTCGTATGCGGTGGTCAGCAGCTCAAGGTCATCGTGGCGCTGTGTAGGCTTGCTAAGTCCGAAAAATCCCATAATTCACCTCGTAATTTATGCGTTGGGTGCCGCAGGCTTTTTTGCTTTGGGAGCTGTTGCCTGCTCGCCCTTATTATTATATGTAGCATCGTCGGGGTCAAGATCAAAGGTTCTGTTCATTACCCATTCATCCCGCAGTTCCACCTGACCGTAAAGCAGGGGATCGTCGGTCGCCCTCATGTGCTCGTCGAGGACTGCGGACAGATCGGCGTAAACGTCGGCATATTCGGGGCTGTCAACTAAATTTACGCGCTCGCAGGGATCGCCCACAAGGTCGAAAAGCTGCTCACGCACCATGGGCATATGTGCCAGTCTTGAAGACAGATACGCATCCTTGGCGGCGGAACGGTCGATGTTTGGAAAGCGGGGCGACAGGTCTGTGTCGAAATAACGTATCAGCTTTGCCGTCCTGCTTCGGACGCTGCGCGTTGGCTGATAGGTGGCGTGATAGGTTATCTCGCTGAAAACATAATCGTTTATTTGGTCTGCCTCGCCCTGCATCAAGGGTAACAGGGATTTTCCCTGTGCCCACCCGGGGCAGGGGACGTTCAAAAGCTTGCAGACGGTGGGGTAAACATCAAGGTGTGACACCAACGCGTCTGTGCAACCGTGTAGCTCACCCGGTACGCTTATCATGAGCGCAACGCCCGTGCCTGTATCGTAAAGTGTGGATTTCATATTGGGAAGCGCCAAACCGTGGTCGGTTGTGAACATAACAACCGTGTCCTTGCGCATATTCAAAGCGTCCAGCTCGTCAAGCAATGCGGACACGCATTTGTCGGCGGTCTCCAGCGTGCGCAGGTGGTTGGCGTAGTCGTGACGCGTCGCCGCCGTGTCAACAATGGGGAAGGGCGGGCGAACGTAATCGTCTATGGCGTTGTCCGTGTCGGCGTAGACGCGGTGGGTGGAGCGCAGACCGAAGGACAGGAAAAACGGCTTTGACTCATTTTGGCGGCGGCGCAGAAAGTCGCGCATAAGCGAGAGCGAGACCTCGTCCGAAAACTCGGCGGGCTTGCCCTTTTTGACGTGATCTGTCAAGTGCTCGTCGTAGCCTATCAACTCGGCGTGGCGCGCCTCGTGGTGAACTCCGATAAGGGCGGTGTGATAGCCGTTGCGGCTCAAATACTGCGCCAAGTGCTTGGAATAGTCACTTATTTCAAAGCCGCGGTGAGCCAGACCCAGCATGCCCGACTGATGCGGTGTCATGCCTGTCAGCATCGAGGCGCGGCTGGGCGAGCAGGTGGGGGCGGTACAATGAGCGTTGCGGAACATAAAGCCCTCACGCGCCAGGCGCATAAGACCGGGATTATTGGCGGCGGCGCCGTAGGGCTGCATCTCGCGGCCGCTGTCGTGGGTGTGTACGTAAACAAAATTCATATCAGTTTTTATAGTAGTTGGGGAAAAGTTTGCCCCAGACGTGGCGGCAGGCGATGGTGTCGGCGATGGAGGTGTGCGCGGTGCCGTCCCATTCAATTTCCAGACATTTCATAGCGTCGGTAAGGCTTGCGTGCTCGACGTCGGGTCGGCACTCGTGGGCGTAGCGAACAAACTCGTTTGCACAGCAACGCACCTTGTCGTGAAGCGCACTGCGCTCCGCCTCGGTGGCGTAAATGTACTTTATGTGACTGTAGTCGGTGGAAACGCCGTATGCGATAAGGACGTCGGCATTGGCGAAAATTTCTTTAATTTGGGGTGTCAGCTCAACAAGCGTGGGCGCTCCTACCGTCATTTCGGGGGTTATGCCGTGTATTTTTTCGGTTTTTTTCCACTTTTTAGTGTGGACGGGGCGTACCAGCGTGTCCATTATGACCTCGCCGTAGCCGTTGACGATACTGATGGAAATGATCTCATCGTGATCGTAAAAGCCGGTCAGCTCAAGGTCGAAGAAGAGAACGCGCTTGGGATCCATACCGAAGTGTGTGGCTCTGTGGCGGTCGCCCTGGGCGCGCCTGATGACCAAGTCTTCCTCAAAGCATTCGCGGCACAGCTTGCGGCGGAAGCGAACGTCCTTTCCGCATTTAACGCACATTAACGGTAGTCTTGTGGCGGTCTTTTTATCGAAGAAAAAGACGGGGGCGTGGTCGCGCATGGTGTAGGCTACGGTCTCTTCTACGGTTTCGTAGTTCATTATTTTGTGCCTTTCTCGGGTGTAAGAGCCTTGCGCGG
>JAZNBA010000023.1:0-7705 GCA_045586785.1 Eubacteriales bacterium
GGGCGAGGAAGAGACAAACGCTAACGATATGATATCCAAAATGGAGCTGTTCGGCTCTGATCCCAAGAGCCTGTATATGCTCAACCAAGAGCTTGCCGCAAGAGTTTATACGGCACCCTCTTTAGTTCTTTAATCAATAAATCAGGAGGAATTTTAAAATGAAAAAGTATGTATGTGATGCTTGCGGATGGGAATATGATGAGGCTGTTGGCGATCCCGATAACGGAATAGCTCCCGGCACAAAGTTTGAGGATCTTCCCGAAGACTTCGAATGCCCCCTTTGCGGTGTTGGCAAGGATATGTTCAGCGAAGCGGAATAACGCGGAAAGGGTACGACCATGAAAGAGAATTATCTTGTTTGTAATTGCAAAAAGGTAAGCTATGCGGATATAGAAGATGCTTTGCATGAGCACGAGCATTTTGGTGATGTTCTTGAAGCTTTTAAGGACGTGCAGAATATCACACATTGCTCAACAGGTTGCGGCGGATGCTACAATAAAGTTCTGGATGTTATTTCCGAGCTTATGATGGGCGCATCTCAAAACGCATAATTTTACACAACAGTATTCCCACCGTAATCGCAAGCTTTGATCACGGTGGGAATAATTTTACCGGGAGGCTATTATGAAATTAGTATTTCTGACGGCGCTGGGAGTTGGCGGCGCTACCGTTATCGGCGCTGTAATAGGCTTTTTATTCAAAAAGCTTTCGCATAAATTCTCGGATATAGTGCTGTCATTCGCGGCAGGCGTCATGCTTGCGGCGGCTGTGCTGGGACTTGTTCTTCCGTCACTTGAATACGGCGGTAAATGGGGTCTTCTCATTACTGTCGCGGGGATATTTGCCGGCGCGCTTTGCTTGCATCTGGTAGATAAGCTTGTACCGCATTTGCATAAATTCATAGGCACCGACGTAGAGGGGCACAGCACCACCAAGCTCAGCAAGGTGTTGCTGTTTGTCACCGCCATTGCGATCCACAATCTGCCCGAGGGCATTGCCGCAGGTGTGGGCTTCGGCGCAGGAGACACGTCTCAGGCGCTTATGATAGCGGGCGGTATCGCATTGCAGAACATTCCCGAGGGTATGGTCATTATAAGTCCTATGCTTGCCGCAGGCGTCAAGCCGGGTAAGACGTTTGTGCTTGCTATGCTGACGGGAGTTGTGGAGGTCGTCGGAACGCTGATAGGCTACTTTGCGGTAAGCGTGGCGTCGGTCATATTACCCTTTGCGCTTGCGTTTGCGGGCGGCACCATGCTTTACGTTATCAGCGACGAAATGATACCCGAAACGCACGCTCACGGACACCAACAGGGAGCTACATATTCGCTTCTGGTTGGCTTTTGTCTGATGCTGGCTATGGATGTCCTGTTGGCGTAAAACTCAATGACATACAAAAAACACGGCAAATATTTGCCGTGTTTTTTGTATGTGAGGCGCTTTTGATTTATCTTTTATTGTATAACTCATCGATTTTGTCATTTGGCATATCCGCAAGCAATCCGCAGATAGCGTTTTCGCTTGCCACGCCGCCTCCGCATATCTCGACAATTTTCTTTTCCAAAATTGTGTAACAATAATCGTATTTTTGCGCCAATGCTCGTCCTTCTTCCGTGAAAAAGGCGAGTCCGAAGATCTCTTGTGTTACAACACCCAGATCTGCAAGAGATTTCAGCATATTATGTACGCTTGGCTTACTGAAGCCCAGCGCGCTCGCAAGCTCGACGTTCTTTACGCCGTGTCTGTTTCTGGACAAGCGGTAAAGACAAACTATGTATCGTATCTGCGAGAAAGTGAAATTTGTATTGTTATCCAAGACTAACCTCTATTCTTTTGAAAAGGGATGCGACCGCAAGGGGCGCATCCCTTAACATTATTTTTTATTGTTGTTTTTATCTGACTGTGTGTGACCGCATCCGCAGCTGCACTTTTTTCCGCATTGCTTGGAGTAGGGGCATCCGACACATTTTTGACCGCGCCGCTTTGCGCGAATTATGTAGAATGCTGCAGCGCCAACAATAAGCACGATCACGGCAATTGCAATATAATCAACGATATTCATAATTATGCTTTAAGAGAGTATTCAGCCTTGAGCTGCTTGTTCTTGCTGATGATCATAACAGCAAAGATAGCTACGATAGTAAGAACTATTGCCCAACCAACTATAGGCATCCAAGCCGCGCCGAAGGAGCCGCCTGTAAAGAGCGTGCCGAAGAAGAATACCAGGAAACCGATGGTGTATCCGACTGCGAACTGAAGTCCGATACCTGCCCAGAGCCACTTTTTGCTCTTGATCTCGGAGTTCATTGCGCCGAGTGCTGCGAAGCAGGGAGGTGTAAAAAGATTGAACATAAGGAACGCAAGTCCCGCAACAACGGAAATACCGCCCATGTTGGATGCGCCGATGGCGCCAACTGCCTCGAGATCCTCATTGATCAGATGCTCGAACATAAATACAGTTGCAAGAGTGGAGACGACGCATTCTTTTGCGATAAAGCCCGTAACAGCCGCTGCTGCAAGCTGCCAAAGAGCAACGCCGACGATAGGAGCAATAATGTATGCAATAGGAGTTGCGATGGTAGCAAGAATGGAGTCTGCGGGATCCTCAACAGCCCGGAAGTTCCAGCCGTATGTCTGCATCATATAAACTACGAAGTTGCAAACGAGAATGACCGTTCCTGCCTTGACTATGTAAGACCAACCTCTCTGGCACATAGACTTGAGTGCCTGAACGAAGGAAGGTGCTTTATACTCGGGGAGCTCAATAATGAAGAAGGACTTTCTTGCTTTGTGACCTGTAAGTGCATTGATGAGCAGTGCGCAGAGAAGAATGATAACGATACCTACGAAGTACATTGTAACGCCAACCCACTCGGAACCCTCAAAGAACGCGCCTGCAAAGAGTGCGATAACGGGGAGCTTCGCGCCGCAAGGCATGAAGGGAGTGAGCATTGCGGTTGCTCTGCGCTCACGCTCGTTACGGATGGTACGGCAAGCCATAACACCGGGGATAGCACAGCCTGTGCCAATGATGAAGGGAATAACGGATTTGCCCGAAAGACCGACCTTCTTGAAGATGGGGTCAAGAACAACGGTAGCGCGAGCCATGTAACCGCAGTCTTCAAGAAGAGCGATAAGGAAGTACATAACCATAACAAGAGGCAAGAAGCCAACAACGGCTGCAACGCCTTCGATAATACCTTCAAGGATAATTGCTTGGATCAGATCGTGAGCACCGCCCAGCCATCCGGCAACGAGTTCTTTGAACCAACCAATACAATCAACAAGACCCCAAAGGTGAGTTTCGCCAATATCAAGACCTTCGGAAAGCCACAAGCCGGGGCCCGATTGAGAAATCCAGAAAACAGCCCACATAACAAGAGCAAAGATCGGGATGCCAAGCCATTTGTTTGTCAGAACAGAATCTATTTTGTCACCAAAGTTTCTGTCCTTGGTAAGGACTTTTCGGGTTTCAACCGATTTTACTATATCGTTTACAAAAGCGAAGCGCTTACGGTCAGCAGCTTCGACAACGGCTTTGTCGGAAAGATCGATGTCACCCTGATGATAAGGTGCTTTCTGTGATTTGCCTGCTAAGGACGCGGCGGCTTCAACAAGTGCCTTAAGTCCTTTTGCCGAGGTGGAAACGGTATTGATTACAGGACAGCCGAGCTTTGCCGACAGCACATCTACGTCAATTTTGGTTTCCTTCTTCTCGTTCAGGTCGCTCTTGTTCAGGGCAACTACAACGGGAATACCAAGTTCGAGAAGCTGCGTGGTGAAGAAAAGGCTACGGCTGAGGTTGGTTGCGTCCACGATGTTAATAATAACGTCGGGATGCTCGCCCTTTACGTAGGAGCTTGTGATACTTTCCTCACTTGTGAAAGGCGACATAGAGTACGCGCCGGGAAGGTCAACGGCGATGAGCTGCTCACCCCCTGCATACGCCTTTTTAATGGGGTGTTCTTTCTTGTCAACGGTAACGCCGGCCCAGTTGCCGACCTTTTCATTTCGACCGGTCAGGGCATTGTACATTGTGGTCTTACCTGAGTTGGGATTGCCCGCCAAAGCAATTCTCATATTGGATTTCCTCCTTATTTTAATCCTTTCGGATATCAATTACAGTCTTAAGTGTTGGTTAGCAATTGCTAACCGCAAGGGTGAAAAATAATCAGCTCGCAGAAAGCTCCCTTGCGGCTTACAAGTTCACGGCATAAAATTTATATTATGATGGCTTCTGCAAGCTGATTATCAATATTATATCTCGCGTCCTTGATCGCGACAACGAGACCGCTCTTCAGTCGGCGAACAACGGTAATTCCTTCTCCGCTGTAGCATCCGAGCGAGAAAAGAAAAGCGTCAAGCTCTTCGTCATCGGTTTCTATTTTGCTTATGATGTATTCTTTTCCTTCTTCTGCTGCTCTGAGATTCATCGTAAGCTCCTTTCTCCGATCGTTGCTTTTTAGTAAAATATGTAGGTTAGCAATTGCTAACCGTGATATATTATACTGCATTTCTCCTTTGTTGTCAATTGTTTTCTGTCGATTTTTGCAAATTTGTATGGTTGTACAAATCAGTTAGCGCTTGCTAACCTCGCAAAAAGACATTTTGCACAAAATCGTTAGCGTACGCTAATTTTTGGCGTTGGCTATTGAAAAATTATTGTTTATGTGGTATAATAAATAAGTAACTATCAAAGGAGGGCGTAAATATGGTATTGCACGAATCGGGACAGATGTATCTTGAAGCAATTTATGTTTTATTACAAAAGAATGAGAAGATCCGCTCTATAGATGTCGGTGCATATCTTGGTTATACCAAGCCTTCCGTGAGCCGTGCTATCGGTCTTTTGAAGAACAGCGAGCATATCACGGTGGATAGCGACGGATATATCAGGATGACTCCCAAAGGACAGCAATTTGCTGAGCAGTTATACGAACGGCATACCGTCCTTACCAATATGTTGATGGCACTTGGAATAGACGAGCAAACCGCTACCGAGGACGCCTGCCGCATTGAACACGTTATAAGCGACAAATCCTTTGCCGCTGTGAAAGCGCATTACTTGAATTATAAGAAATAAACAACAAACGTCTGACGAATATTCGTCAGACGTTTGTTGTTTGTTATTTATTTTTTATACGCTCTTTTTCGTACTGGAGCATATACAGACCGTAATATTTACCCTTGAGTGCCAAAAGCTCCTGATGGTTACCTTGCTCTATTATCTTTCCGTGGGACAGCATTATGATGCGGTCGGAATGTTGTATGGTGGAAAGTCGGTGCGCGACTATGAGCAGTGTGCCCATTTTCATGAGCTTTTCAAGTGAATCCTGAATAAGCACCTCGGTTTCGGTATCTATATTTGCGGTTGCCTCGTCAAGTATCATGACGGAGGGCTTGTGTATGATAGTTCTTGCAAACGACAGTAGCTGTCGCTGACCGGCAGAGAAGTTGTTTCCGCGTTCAAGCACGGCTTCGTCAAGTCCTGCGGGCAGACGGTCGATCAGCTTATCAGCGTTTACGTATCTGCAAGCCTCCATGACCTTTTCGTCGTCAACACCCTCAAGTCCCAGCAGTATATTGGAGCGGATTGTGCCCGAGAAAATGAATACGTCCTGAAGCATTTGACCGAAATGACGGCGCAGGCAAGATATTTTTATCTTGCGTATGTCGATGCCGTCAATGAGTATCTGACCTTTTTGTATGTCGTAGTTGCGGCAGATGAGCGACAGTATAGTTGTTTTTCCCGATCCTGTCGAGCCGACAAATGCGATAGTCTCGCCCGCATTTATCTTGAAAGAAACGTCGCGCAGTACCCACTCGTTTTCAACATACGCAAACCATACGTTCTTGAATTCGATGTTACCCTTGATGGTATCGATCTCGATGGCGTCGGGCTCGTCCACGACCTCGGGTGTCATATCAAAAATGGTGAATATCTTTTCAGCCGAGGCAAAAGCGGATTGCAGCCAGTTGAACTGCTCCGCAAGGCTTTGTATAGGGTTGAAGAACTTGGATATGTACATATAGAACGTAACAACCACGCCGCTGGTAATGCCCTGACCGAGGAACACGGTATCTTTGATATATCCGCGCCCGCCGAGATACAGCAGACACAGCACAGAGGAAATGTACAGCATATACACAAGAGGACGGAAGACGCTGAATACGTAAATTTCTTTTTGTCTTGCCTGACCGAGTGCCTTGTTTTTTTGGTCAAATTCGGCTTTTTTTCTATCCTCGCGGTTAAAGATCTGAATTATCTTCATACCCGAAAGATTTTCGGAAAGAAATGTGTTTATATTGGTGGTACGGTCTTTAACAACGCGGTACGCTTTTCTTGAAAACTTGCGGAATATTATGGTGAACAGCACGATAAAGGGAACAAAGCACAGTACCATAAGCGTCAGCATATAGTTTAGGCACAGCATGGCTACCAGCACGCCGATGATCACAAAGCAGTTTTTTATAAGCGTGACGAGAATGTTGGTGAACATTCTGGAGATAGCGCCCGTATCGTTTGTAACACGGGTTACCAGCTTACCTACCGGGATGTGATTTAATTGCTCATGCGACAGCTTTTCAATGTGTATGAACAAGTCCTCGCGTATGGAGGAAAGTATTTTCTGACCTGTTTTTTGAAGTATTACCGATTGGATGTAGGTGCATACGACGGATATTACAAGTATTGAGCAGTAAACAGCCACGTATGAAAATAGTTTGGAAAGCGGGAAATCGTCCTTTATCATTTCCTCGATGCTACCTATGAGCAGGGGGGAGACGATGTCATAAGCGATGGATATCATCATTATGAACAGAACAAGAATAAAGCTTCCGATGTGGGGCTTGGCATAAACTATGAGGCGGCGGACTATTTCGGAGTCCTTCATGTTTCTGTCAAAGCCGATAGCCTCTTTTTTGTCCTTGATGGATATAAACGCTACAAGGAAAATTATCGAAAATACGCCTGCCAGCGCGCCGACAAACAAGAGAGGGAAATATTCATGCATTGGTCTCTACCTCCTTTGCTTCGGCATTTTCATCGTCAAGACGCTGCAGCTCAACTGTGGTTCGGTACTCCGCGCAGCTTTCGTAAAGCTCGCTGTGAGAGCCGACACCGAGTATATGCCCGTCCTGCATAAAGATTATTTTGTCCATCTGCTCCACGGTGGAAACACGGTGCGCGATAAGCATCGTAGTCTTGCCGCGGCGCAGGGCGCGCAGGTTTGAAAGTATCTTTTTTTCTGTTTTGACGTCAACGGCAGATACCGAGTCGTCAAGTATAAGTATGGGCGCGTTTTTCATAAGCGCGCGCGCTATGGATATTCTTTGCTTCTGACCGCCCGAGACGGTAACACCGCGCTCACCGAGCACCGTGGAATAGCCTTCGGCGAAATCAACTATGTTGCCGTGAACGTCGGACAGTTCAGCGGCATTTTCGACATCCTCGTGAGTTCCGCTGTCTGTTGCGAAGGAAATATTGTTTTCAATGGTGTCGCTGAAAAGGAAGTTGTCCTGAGGAACGTATGCCGCGGCAGCACGAACTGATTTTATTGAAACCGTGTTTACGTCATGACCGTCAATGAACAGCGTTCCGTCGGGCACGTTATACATGCGGAGGATCAGGTCGGCGATCACCGTCTTTCCGGCACCGGTCTTTCCGACGATGCCGACGTTTAAGTCGGAGGCCCAAGCGGTCTTAGGA
>JAZNBA010000024.1:0-11131 GCA_045586785.1 Eubacteriales bacterium
ATAAGAAGACGTTGCGAGACAACGGCATAACCTTGGTGTCCGCCAAGGAGCATATCCCCGAAGGGCCGGAAGGTATCATTCTGGAGTCCTTGCTGGAGGGGATGGCTGAATACTACTCGGTAGAGTTGGCACAGAAGGTCAGCCGAGGACAACGTGAGACACGTATCAAGGGCAATTACTCCGGCGGCGGTGTTCCGTATGGCTATAAAGTAGAGAACAAGAAGTTCGTGATCTGTGAGGACGAAGCCAAGATCGTCATTCGTATCTTTGAAATGTACGCATCCGGCGTGATCGGCAAGAAAATCATCAAAACTCTGACCGACGAGGGTATCATGCACCGCAAGGGCAAGCCGTTTACGAAATCCATCATATACGGGATTTTACAGAATGAGCGGTACGTCGGTATTTACAACCATAAAACCGAAGGCGCCTACACGGATATGTTTCCGCGGATCGTACCACAGCATTTGTTTGATATGGTGCAAGTGATCACTGCCGGGAACCGCCATGGCAAGCATCCGGAAGATGTTGTGTATTTACTCCGAAACAAATTGAAATGCGGATATTGTGGCAAGTCTATCGCTTCTGAATCGGGAACGTCAAGCACAGGTGCTGTTGTTCGCTACTATAAGTGCAGCACCCGAAAAAAGGATTCTTCCAAATGCCGCAAGTCCATGATCCGCAAGGAGATACTGGAACAACTCATCGTAGACGTTACCATCAAGGTTCTGAATGATCCGGCAACCATTGACACGATCACGGAACGTGTATTTGCAGCCCATGAAAGAAGGCTTGCCGACACGTCCGTTGTGAACATCCTGGAAGCCGAGCGAGACAAAATCCGCAAGGCTCTTGATAATATGCTCAACGCTGTAGAGCAAGGCATTATCACCAGCTCCACCAAGCAACGCATCGAAGAATTGGAAGCCGCCTTGGAGGTGGCAGAGGGAAAGATCCTCGTCGAAAGATCCAAGGATAAAGTACAGATCACGCCGGCGGACATCAAACGCTTTATCATGAAAGCCCTCAAAAAAGATCCTCGGCTGATGATCAAACTGCTCGTTAAGGAGATCATCTTATACGACGACAAAGTGGAGGTGTATTACAACTGCATAGATAAGAAAAGGCCTGATGACTTGGATCATCAGGCTTTCTGCATATATAGGGAAGCTTGTAATATTGACCCCAAAGATTACGGGTTGAACTATAACGCGGTATGTTGTAAGTTTGTTTTGGAGATGTTTTTTTGAAATAATCTACAACTTATGATTTCCATAATATTCCTTGCGGATTTTTAGCATATTCAACTATTTTTTATAGGTGTTTTAGTAGGGGTGACTTATTGCGGCCAAAACTAACGAGTCCGAACAAAAAAGTTCAGATTCGTTTTTAGATAAACTATGTTATTGTTAAGTCTTTTGCTAAGTTTTATATTCTTCTCGTTTGTGCGAACTATATAAAGCTCAAAAATAAACTCACGAAATAACATTGTTTCTAGGATGAATATAAATTTTTTCCGAGGTCAAATCGTTCAATACAAATTCAACATCTTCTTCGGAGAGCTGCAACTTACAATTTATATCCTTTTCAATGGTAAACGCAACTTCAGATATACTTTGATTATGAATGTCACACATTCTTTCTATTTGGGGTGTATCAGAAATATTAACAGCATTAAATTGCACCAAAAACTCTTGTTCCTTACTTATAATTTCCTTAACGCTATTTTCAATTTCCACATTTTTGTTTGCGCTAATATCCGATGGAATAACGAGATCATCCCACATTTGTCTTTTAAAAATAAATGCGTTACCATGTTTTTGAAGCCAAAACCAAAGAAAAACATCTGATTTTAACCAAGCAAAAACATTATATAGTGAATTATTATCATAAAATCTGTCTTTAGGAACTAGCAGAATAGCGGAGCTACAAGAATCAAAGTAGAACTCCCCAGGCTCATCAATCAAATGACAACTCCCTCCATCTGTTAAAATGATTGCTGATTTGCTGAATTTGAGACGCTTTTCAAGATATTCGTTATCTTTGCTTTCATATACAGGACATGTAAATCTTAGATAAGCATCAGGCAACCTCGGACTAGTAGGAATTGTGTAATAAACATTTCCTTTTGGAGCACCATTTCCATTATTTATTTTAATAATATTCTCAATTGAATTTGTTTTTTCTTGGATTTCTATTATATCAAAATAGTGTGATAAAGGACTTCCTTTAGTTTTTATTTTGTCAAACAAAACAAATTTTGATATAGGGTTTGATGCTTGATTTAATTTCCGTATAGCATGTTTTATATTGTTATTGTTTCGTCTGTTAAACAATTCTATTTCAGAAATTACGTTTTCTTTTACAATCAGTTCTATTTCTTTAGCTGTTGCTGCTTTAATTTTTGCTTCGGTATCTAAAATATAAACATTGTTTTTATCACATGCCCACAAACAAAAGCTACTATCCCGAATTAATATCAATGCAACGCTTTTCCCATTTCCTAATTCTTGTACATTAAGATTAGCTTGGATTTTATTGGCTTTATAATTACAAAGTGAAATATTCTCTAGTGCTCTTTCAAATTGGGCTTTTAATTCTTCTTCTTTTGCATCTATTCCAACAAAACTATTATCATCAGATATTCCAAGTAGTATACATCCCGATCTATTATTTAATACCGCACACAAGGCTTTTGTCAATTCGGATATATTGTCTATATATACTGACTTGTAGCTCTCTGTACATCTATCAACCAGAGAATAAAAATCCGATTTTCCTATGTCATTTATCAAGCTTTCAGGAGAGTCAAATGCTCGTTTTAGCTCATCAAATGAAAATTTTTGCATGCTGCAAAAGGAATATTTACTTCCAATTGTATCACAACGATGAGAATCTGAAGCGTTTATAAATGCAATTGGCTTTTTTCTTGAATAATCAGGTTGCGATTTAATATTTGTTTGTATTTTTTTTAACTGTGATATACTGTTACAACTTATCGCATGGAGGTGATCGGATTTGAAAACATTTGCTCTATATAGTCCATCAAGCGAATTCCAAATTCCTTTATCCGAATCTACATGAGGGGCAATAACAATTTTTCCATCTAAACTTTGCTTTTCTAAAAATGTTTTTATATCCGTATTAGGAATAAAATCGCCGTCCGTACCTCTTTTATCATCCGTATAACCCATGTCATCTAACAACTTATCCAAATCATCCTTTTCTTCTTCTTTTGCAAGAACTATGATATGTATCCCGGGATTAATTGTTATTTCAACACCTAAAACAATATACAGTTGATCAAAAAGTTCCTTTTTATGCTCAATTTCTATTCTCTCCGCTTCTGGAATATTATATTTTTTGATAATTGAATACTCGTTTAGCGTATCTTCTCGCAATTTCATGAAGTATTCATATCCTGCTAATGTATTATGGTCTGTTATCGCTATTATTTTTATTTCTTTTTGCACTGCATTTTCCAATATATTCCAATAACTTTTTTCGCTCTTTTCATCTTTGTAACACTTCGAGGCAGGAGTATGAATATGTAAATCCATTTTAAAAAAATCGTTTTTCATAATAAACCTCTTTTACTTTTTAATAATTATATCATACTTCGACAAAAAAATCAAGAAAATATTATATAATTTACATAATATTGGGTATGTTGTTTATTTAAAATTTAACCATGACAATCACATTGTATAATGTAATTTGTAAAAACGCTTCATCCAGAGATAGAACGGATATTGAATTCCCAGTTCTCTTTGCCTATCGTGCTGTAACTTTTGAAGGGGCGACCATTCGTGGTCGCCCCTTTCGATGCCATGTTCACTTTTTTCTTTTTGACTGCGATTTTCGCTTTCATCGTCTTTATCAGCTCTGCGAGCTTTTCCTCGCATTCCTCTCATGTCTTGGCATATACGTTCTTAGATATGCGCTTTCGGGTCACTCTCGGTGTGAACGCCCTCCATAGAGGCGGTCATGATCATGATGTTCCTTTGCCTTGGAAATGTACTTTTGAGCCGTCACTCGTATTGACTTTTTGTAAAAAATGTGCTATATTGTGTTAGGAAAAGCTAAGATCATTCTCGCTGATACGAGATTGGAAAATCCTTTTAAATCAAGGATAAATGCCACTTTTTCATCATAATTTTTCGCTTTGTTTTAAGGTTGACCATAGCCGTTCAACTAGGGTTGACTTATTGCGACCAGCGTGAGTGTCCATAAGGGCACTCACATTTTTTGTAAGACGAAAACCACCCGCTAAGCGGGTGAACCAGTACGCGCAAGCAAAAAAGCAAGCCAACCGCTTTAGTGGTAGCTTGAGTCCGCTTGCGGTTGGCAGATCTTTGGGTGGGCTTTCAGCCCCGCCAGTAACATGCCCTTATAGGACTGAGCAAGTCATCGGCTTAGCCGGTAGTTATGACTATATCTGTTATGAACATTCCGACAAAAAAACAACGGGAAACAAACCTTTATTGGCTTGCTTTCCGTTGTTTTTTGATTATTTTCAATAAAAACACTTTTATTAACTACATAACCCCTATCATTTATTCCACAGTTTATACCTACAATCTAAATTATATAATTCTCCTTTTTAGTAATATTTGCTATCTCTCTTTTTATCTTATTATAAATTGTTTTATCAATTGTTTGATTGGTATTAATAACCAAATTTTTTGAATAATAAAAGTTCCTTCTATAAACTGAAATCAATTTAGCTAATACAGTATGTATTGTATATATTCCCGCATTTTGAGGAAGTAGCGAATCTATTGTACATTTTGTTGATATGGTTCTAATACTTGTAACAGGAATAAGCTTGTGAACATATTCTCCAAGTTCATTTTTTTCAAAGTAACCTAATAGCCCTAATCTATAAAGAACTTCAAACGGATCTGAAACTCCTTCTTCTTTGTATAGCTCGCTATATTTTCCACGCAATATGTTAATTTGATTGTATGACAGAATATCACTCGGAATTAATGATAAAAACTTTTCGTCAAATAGTCCGTAGCAATCTGACTCATTAAATAATTCATTAACATACTCTTTAAGATATCCAAAACTATCTGACTTTATATAATCATCTATCGTTGCTTTTACTGTTACCGAAGTGTTTTTCGATTCTCTAATAGTTTCAATATTATGAGTCAATCTTTGACATAATTTTGTTAAATCTCTTGCACGTCTAAAAGTATGACGATACAAATAGTTAAATAAATTCTCCTTACATTTGGTATTCTTATTTTCGATTTCATTTGTTCCCACAAAATATTCTGACAAAATATCTGTGTTCTCCATATATTCTTTGGGAATTTTAGATGTGTAACGATATTTGGGATTGTCATTATAAATATATTTTCTGTATAGTTTTTCCATATTTGTTTTAGAATATGATAATTTGATTTCCCCTTGCATATTTTCAACATTTCTGAAATTGTAATCATTTTTATATGCAATAAAGACTTCCTGTCTCATTGTAATATACATCGCTATATCTGAACTAAAAAGATCATAATTTTGCAGCAATGCAATTTGAAATATTTCTCCCATCTTATTGGCAAAATGTGAAGGGATTTTCTTGTTGCAATCAAAAGTCATTTGATCTATTGCGTCAATGAAAATTGCAAGACGAATATTGCTTTGTCTAAATCGCTTTGAAATAATATTTATTACTGATTTTAAATCCATGTTTAAATTATTTATTGTATCTTGCGACCAATTTAAAACTAACATCATCATTTCAAGCGGCGAATAGGATTTTTTATTTGACAATATTTGTTTGATATCACTGTTACTTTCAGAAGGTATAGTTAGTTGTATATTCCCACAATAACACTCATTATCTTCAAATTTAATGAAATCTTTCATACTATCAAACTCATGAACTGTTTGTAATATTGTTAAATATATTGCTGTTTGCCAATAATGGCTTATCCTTAAAATAAACCCTTGTATATTTGAAGAACAATCTTCTAAATTTATACCAGCCATTAAATCAGTCGTAATTGTAAAATTAGCTTTTTTGGACAAAACCTCATTTTTCGGAATACATATTACCCCATCCCTTTGCAAGATATAGCGTTTTAGAGTAATACACAAAGTTTTTCCATTTCCTTTTAATCCCAACAAGAAAGAAAACGAGAGATTTTTATTATTTAGGAAGCCCAAAACTGAAGCCTGATCAGGATCTACCAGAACTTTTTCCATATTCTTTAACAAATGGTTGGTTTTTGACAAGTCTGCATTCTTCACCTTGGAAATTAGCGTTTCGCCCGTAACAGACCATAAGCTTGGTATACTTTCATCACTTTTATTGTTTTTTTGTTTTTTTTCTTTTTCAAAATCATCCTTTAAGGTATTAGTTTTCGCGCAACGGTCTTTCATGCTAAATTTAGGGGCAAAATTATTATCCTCCTTATAATTCTCATC
The DNA here is from genome assembly GCA_045586785.1 of Eubacteriales bacterium. Lineage (GTDB taxonomy): Bacteria > Bacillota > Clostridia > Oscillospirales > CAG-272 > UMGS1002. The sequence goes on from JAZNBA010000024.1 coordinate 6,442, forward strand.
CTCTTTAAAATCAAGTTTATTTTTATCCCATTTATAAAATTCGCACGTAACTTCTTTTTCCTTTACATCCCAATTATATATTATAAAGCCAAGTTCAGAATATTCATCTTTTGCTTCATATGCAGATTTATAACCAATAAAACATGGACAACAAAAATTATTTGGAAAGTTATGTGTCATGTCCTCAACACCAGAGATGTGCTTATCTCCGCATAACAAAACAGAATTCATATTTCTTTTTAAAGATGAATTTAAAATTGCTTTATGTTCATTAAATATGTCATTTATGTAGTGATGCATACATGCTATTAGAGGATACTCATTATTTATAGATAATTTAGAAAGACTCATAGTATCCAAAATTTGTTTATGTTCATTGTTTCCATCACAAATATATGTAGAATTAATACACAAAATGTTAAGCATGTTTTTCCATACAAAAACATTATAGCCGTTTACAATTTTTTCATATTCCTTGTATAAATCATCTCCATAAAATTCAATCAAAAATTTTTTGTAACCATTGTACTTTTTGATAATTTTTTCTTTTCTTGTATTGTATAGATCTGGGTCATCCTTCATCCTATTGCAAATTAAAGCAGAAATTTCTTCACTTTCTTCTTTAGCATCAATGTCACAATCATGATTGCCTGGAATAATAAAAACATCTTCCTTGTTCAAACACAATTCATGAACTAATTCGTTGAGAAAATCTATTGTAATATCATATTTCCGATTAATTTGGTGTAAATCTCCGCTAACAATAAGAAATTGTATGTTCCGATTTTTTAATTTCTCAACATATTTTTTTTGCATCGTATTCCATTGAGAAAGATTAAACGTATGCAAATCAGACAATTGAACCCAAGAAATCTTTTCCATAATTATTCTCCATTGTAATTCTATTTTTTGATCATTCATTTTTGATTTAAACACAAATCCTTGAATTTTATTATAACACATTTTTCATCAAAATTCAACGTATTTTTCTTGCGATATAAGATTTTGTTAAATATTAAAAACGAATTGTTTCTTTGTTTACTGCAACGCAAATTTTGAGGGGCGACTGTTCGTGGTCGCCCCTCTGTGCGTTATGCGTTCTTCGCTGCCTTTTTCATCTCGGCGATTTCGGCTTTCATGGTTTTTATCAGCTCTGCGAGCTTTTCCTCGCATTCCTCTCGTGTCTTTGCGTAAACATTCTTGGATATACGTTTACCGTTGACTCTCAGCGTGAATCGTCCTTCGTAGAGGTGGTCGTTTATCATGGTGACGCATCCCGTGCCGCTCTTGCGTATCTTGCCCTTGTAGGGCTCAAATTCCTTCTCAGGCGTGGCTTTCGTGGGGGTGGGTTCACTTGCCTTGGGTGGCTCCATGCTTTGCGTGAATTCGGGCATTTCTGCGTTTGTACCGCCGATTTCTCGGTCAATTCTCACGGCTGCCTGCTGTTGCATGGTGTCGGTGATATGGCTGTATATGTTGAGCGTGGTTTCCGCGCTGACATGGCCTATCATGGCAGACAGCGTTTTGATATCCATGCCGTTTTCAATCGCCATAGTAGCGAAGGTATGGCGCAGATCGTGGAAGCGGACCTTCTTGCAGTTGGCTCGTTCAAGGATGGTCTGGAAGCGATGATATAGGGCGCAGGGGTTGCGCGGTTGTCCATCGTTGACGGGTGACGGGAATATCCACTCTCCCTTGACCTCGGTTTTCAGTTCGGCAAGGATCTCCACCATATCGGGCGCGAGGATGACGGTGCGGAGCGAGGATTTTGTCTTAGGCTGCGATACCATCGTTTCTCCGTTGACTCGGATGACCTGTCGTGCTATGTGTAATTCACCTGTCGCGAGGTTTAGGTCACGCCATTTCAGCGCGACGATCTCTCCACGGCGCATTCCCGTGGTCAGCTCCAGAAGGAAAATTTCGTAATATCCTTCCTCTTTCGCTTGGGTGAGGAAGCGGATGATCTCGGTAGGTGTCAGTACCTGCATTTCTTTTGCCTTTTTCGGTGGGAGCTTACACCCGACCGCAGGATTGATACGGATTAGCCCCTCGGTCACCGCTTTTTCAAGCGCGGTTCTGCAGGTAGTGTGACAGGAGCGCACCATACGATCTGACAAGCCCTCACCGAACTTTTCCACGTGCTTCTTCCGTCCACTCTTTTTGAGCCTTGCGTAGAATTGCTGGAGCTCATTTTGCGTGAGCTTGTTCAGCGGAATCTGCCCGATCTGGGGGATGATGTGGGTGTAGATGCGCCCTTCATAGCACGCCTGTGTAGTCGGGCGGAGTTTGGGTTTGGAGAAATTCTGATACCAGAAGTCGATCCAATCCCCGAACAGCATTTCGGGCTTGATGCGCTCGCTTCTGCGCCCGACTTCCTCGCGGAGCTTTTTCAGTCGTTCCTCGCATTCGGTCTTGGTTGGCGCGGTCACGCTCTTGGTCTTGGCGTAGCCGTGTTCCTTATATCCTACAACGAGTCTACCTTCCCATCGACCGTCCTTGCGCTCGAATACAGAGCCGTCTCCGTATTTTCTTTTTGCCATAATCAATCTCCAATCTTCATATTTTTCATCATGTTGCCGACCACCACCGAGGCTTTTTTCTGCATATCAGTGGTCACGTGGGTGTAGGTGTCCAGCGTGAAGCTGGCGTTGGTATGTCCGAGGATGCCCGACAGGGTCTTGGGATCCACGCCACCGACTGTCGCGTGGGTGGCGAAGGTGTGGCGCAGATCGTGGAATCGAATCAGCGGAAGCTCCGCGTTTTTGAGGATCACCTTCAGCTTTCGGTAGGCTGCATCGGGCGGCATCGGCTCGCACGGGTTTGTGAATTTGTAGAAGATCCACTCGCTCAGAGCTTCTTGCTTTCTGCGCTGAAGCATATCCAGTACGCTGGGCGGTAGCGTGATGATTCGCATTCCGGTGTCGGTCTTGGTCTCACCGATGCGGATGCCACCCTTCTGCCTTGTCACAGCCCTCTGCACGTGGAGCTTGCCGCCGTCGAAGTCCACGTCACTCCATTTGAGACCGCAGATCTCACCCTTGCGAAGTCCTGTCATAACCTCGGCGTAGAAGAAGTCCGTCCACTCGGGATAGGCGTTGATTGCATCGAGGAAGGTGTCGAGCTGGCTATCACCAAGCACCTGCTTTTCGGCGTAGTTGCACTTGGGAACCGTTGTGCCGTTGGTGGGATTTTTAACAATCAGCCTCTCCTTGACCGCCATGTCAAGGGCTTCGTGAAGCATCATGTGTATGCCTCTGACCATGCAGTCGGCGAGCGTTTTGCCGTGTATCGGGTGCTCGCGAACGCGACCTTCGCGCTTGATCTTGTTATAAAATTTCTGCATCTCCGAGGTAGTCAAGGCTGAGAGAGGCTTGTTCCCGATGAAAGGCTTGACTTGTTTTTTAATCAGAGCACCGTAGGACTCCAGCGTGCTTTCGCGGACGGTGAATATCATATACTCGTCCAGCCACTTGTCGAGCCACTCGCCAAGAGTCATACGGCTTTCCTCGGTGAGGTCAACGTCGCGGTAGGTTTCGATGGCTGTGTGGAGAAGCTTTAAGAACTCCTTCTGCGTCTTGGCGAAGACCGACTTATACATCGGACTTCCATCATTCTTGTGTCCGATGACAAGCCTCGCTTCCCACCGACCATCCTTGCGCTTGTGTATCGTTCCGTCACCTTGCGGTCTGCGTTTTGCCATAATTATTTCATCCTTTCATAGTTTTTCGTACCACAAAGATACCACAGGTTCAACTGAATATCCAGCGGCAACGGTAAGAGTTATCAATAAGTTATCAATTGTTGAGGGGGGAGAATGATGACACACGTAATATTTTTTAGCTTTGCCATCTGACCGCCTCATCAAAAGTGATGATACCGTTGAGCTTTTTGACCTCGTTCACGCACACACCTCGCACTCTTTCGAGCGTTGCCACATCAATGTTGCTGTTGGCTGCGATGATATTTTGCAGGATCGTCAACTCAACAGCTATCTTGAAGAGCAACCGACCTTGACGGTTATCGCTCTCTCTTGTGATGTCCTTGAGCGTAGACGTGATGATGTCTGGGACAACATGGGAACAATCCTGCAGAGAATGAAGTTCCGCATAGTACTGAATCGCCTTCGTGATATACTCGCTTTTGCATCCGCAACCGTCCTCTTTGTAGTGCTTATCGACGAGCTCCATCGTGGACTCATCCGTGTAGAGGGCGAACCTGATGCGCCCATTTTCATTTACCATTGTGTTTTCCTTCGATTTTGCCATTTGTGCATATTACCTCATACTTTCTGTTAGTGTCATTGATCAGACGCGCGAAAACCGCCCAAAACCGCCGTTTTTACGCAAAAAGTGGCATAGAAGCCCAAATAAAGTGACCTTGCTCCGAAAAAGTGACCTTTGCCCCATAACCGTGCATCTCTCGAAAGCTCGCTAAAGCTCGTCAAAGCTCGCAAAGTTGGTCGGCTCTGCCGTCCGATGTGATATGCCGACGCCATAAAGTGGCGCGGCTTTAACCTGCTTTCCAATCGAAAAGTCTTTCACCTTCCCTTAACCTGCCATATAGCTTGTATGCTCGTCCAGCCACTCCAAGAGTCGATCTCTTGGGATGATCACACGTCCGGGTACGAGCTTCAGCTTCGGGAAGCCTTCTTCAGCAGCGAGCTCGTATGCGCTGGAACGGGATATGCCGA
>JAZNBA010000025.1:0-13079 GCA_045586785.1 Eubacteriales bacterium
GGCCCAGCTCAGCAGCCATCTTAACCAGCTTGCCAACACCGTTCTGGTCCAGCTTTGCGAAGGGATCGTTCTCATAGATCTTGGTGTCGTAGTAAGCGTTCAGGAACTTGCCTGCGTCGTCACGGGAGAAACCAAAGGTCATCTGAGTAAGGTCGTTAGTACCGAAGGAGAAGAACTCAGCTTCCTTAGCGATCTCGTCAGCGGTGATAGCTGCACGAGGAATCTCGATCATGGTACCAACCTTGTAGTGCATGTCGGAGCCTGCAGCTGCGATCTCAGCGTCAGCGGTAGCAACAACAACGGACTTAACGTACTTAAGCTCCTTGATCTCGCCAACCAGAGGAATCATGATCTCGGGAACGATATCCCAATCGGGATGATTCTTCTTAACGTTCAGAGCAGCGCGGATAACAGCCTTGGTCTGCATAACAGCGATCTCGGGGTAGGTAACAGCCAGACGGCAACCACGGTGACCCATCATGGGGTTGAACTCGTGGAGAGAAGCGATGATGTTCTTAACTTCTGCAACGGTCTTGCCTGTATCCTTTGCCAGCTTCTCGATGTCAGCTTCCTCAGTGGGAACGAACTCGTGGAGCGGGGGATCGAGGTAACGAATGGTTACGGGGCAGCCTTCAAGAGCCTCATAAAGAGCCTCAAAGTCACCCTGCTGCATGGGCAGGATCTTCTCAAGAGCCTTTTCGCGGCCTTCAACGGTATCGGAGCAGATCATCTCACGGATAGCGGCGATACGGGAAGCCTCGAAGAACATATGCTCGGTACGGCACAGACCAATACCTTCAGCGCCCAGCTCGCGAGCCTTCTTAGCGTCTGTGGGAGTATCAGCGTTGGTGCGAACCTGCAGCTTACGGAACTTATCAGCCCAACCCATGATCGTGCCGAAGTTGCCGGAAATGGTAGCGTCAACGGTAGTAATGATGCCGTCGTAAATGTTACCGGTGGAACCGTCGATGGAGATGTAGTCACCCTCAACGTAGGTCTTGCCTGCGAGAGTGAACTTCTTGTTCTCCTCGTCCATAGCGATATCGCCGCAGCCGGAAACGCAGCACTTACCCATACCACGAGCAACAACTGCTGCGTGAGAGGTCATACCGCCGCGAACGGTGAGGATACCCTGAGAAGCCTTCATACCGGTGATATCTTCGGGAGAGGTCTCAAGACGAACGAGAACTACCTTCTTGCCGGCGTTGTGCCAAGCCTCAGCGTCCACAGCGGAGAAGACGATCTGACCGCAAGCAGCACCGGGAGAAGCGCCAAGACCGCGACCCATGGGCTTTGCAGCCTTGAGTGCCTTAGCGTCGAACTGGGGATGGAGCAGAGTGTCGAGGTTTCTGGGGTCGATCATAAGAACAGCCTCAGCCTCGGTCTTGTGACCCTCAGCAACCAGATCAACAGCGATCTGAAGGGCTGCCTGAGCGGTACGCTTACCGTTACGGGTCTGGAGCATGTAAAGCTTACCGTGCTCAACGGTGAACTCCATGTCCTGCATATCATGATAGTGGTTCTCGAGGATGCCGCAAACCTTAACGAATTCAGCGTAAGCCTCGGGGAACTTCTCAGCCATCTGAGCGATAGGCATAGGTGTACGAACACCTGCAACAACGTCCTCGCCCTGTGCATTGGTAAGGAACTCACCCATCATCTTCTTCTCGCCGGTAGCGGGGTCACGGGTGAATGCAACACCGGTGCCGCAGTCGTCACCCATGTTACCGAATGCCATTGCCTGTACGTTTACAGCGGTACCCCAAGAGTAGGGAATATCGTTGTCACGACGGTATACGTTTGCGCGGGGGTTGTCCCAGGAACGGAATACAGCCTTAACTGCACCCATGAGCTGTTCCTTAGGATCGGAGGGGAAGTCAGAACCGATCTTAGCCTTGTATTCAGCCTTAAACTGTTCAGCCAGCTCCTTGAGGTCGTCAGCGGTCAGCTCAACGTCGAGCTTAACGCCCTTTTCCTCTTTCATCTTATCGATGAGCTCCTCGAAGTACTTCTTGCCGACTTCCATAACGACGTCGGAGTACATCTGGATAAATCTTCTGTAGCAGTCGTAAGCCCAACGAGCATTGCCGGACTTCTCAGCCATAACCTTAACAACGTCCTCATTCAGACCGAGGTTAAGAATGGTGTCCATCATGCCGGGCATGGATGCGCGAGCACCGGAACGAACGGAAACGAGAAGGGGATTCTCGAGGTCGCCGAACTTCTTGCCGGTAACAGCTTCCATCTTTACGATGTACTCGTTGATCTCAGCCTGGATCTCAGGATTGATCTGACGGCCGTCTTCGTAGTACTGTGTGCAAGCTTCGGTGCTGATGGTGAAGCCCTGAGGAACGGGAAGACCGATGTTGGTCATCTCAGCAAGGTTAGCGCCCTTACCGCCCAGAAGCTCACGCATGTTTGCGTTACCTTCGGTAAAAAGGTAGCAATACTTTTTTGCCATGGTAAAATACCTCCGTATATTGAATAAATTATTTGACAGAATTGACAGCTTGGATAGGCTTGTCTGCCTGCTTTTCCAAACTCACCCCTTATTATAGCATACTTTTTTCAAAAATTCCATACTTTTTGAAAATATTTGTTAAATTTTTTTCAAATTTTTCGCAATTTTCGGAAAATAAGTGTATTCTACTGTATAAAATGGGAAAAATGGGGTGAAGCACGGTGATTTTGGCACTTTCTGTTGGACAAAAAATCTTTTTTCATTGCTCTGTAAGCATAATTTCGCCCCTTTTGTGTTGACAATCCGTACGCTATGTTATATAATATAAGGTAATAAAACGCAAAAAATGCCGCGGGCGACAGCCGGCGGCTTAGAGTTGTTATATAAGGCAATCCAAAACGGAGGATTTATGGCAAATATTTTTGATCTCTTCAAGTCGATTGAGAAGACCGAGCCGCAAGGCGCACCCGAATATCTTATAGTAGGCCTTGGCAATCCCGGTTCCGAGTACGCGCATACGCGCCACAACGCCGGCTTTTTGACTATGGATTATCTGGCGCAGAAAATGAACGTTAAAGTTGACCGCGCCAAGTTCCGCGCCCTTTACGGAATGGGCGAGCTGGGCGGCAAGAAGGTCATACTTATGAAGCCGCAGACGTATATGAACTCCTCAGGCGAGGCGGTGCGTCAGTGTGCGGATTTTTATAAGATCGAACCGCAAAATATCATAGTCATATCTGACGATGTAAATCTTGCAGTCGGTCGAATGAGACTGCGCAAATCGGGAAGCGACGGCGGTCAGAACGGACTCAAGAGCATTATTTATCAGCTGCAGTCCGACGCTTTTCCCCGCATACGCATAGGTGTGGGACAAAAGCCCAATCCCGAATACGACCTTGCCGATTGGGTGCTGAGCAAGTTTCCCGAGGCAGATCAAAAGGTATTGTTTGAAGAATTTGATATAGTTTACCGCACGCTTGAGCTGATAGTCAAGGGCGGCTTTGACGCCGCTGTCAGCCTTTGCAACACAGGACTCAAGGGTGCGAAGGGAGAAAAAGCGTGAAGAGTATTCTCACAGACTGCATACGCGCCGACAGCGAGTACCGTCATCTTCTTGACACGCTGACCCGTCAGCGCTCGGCAAAGCAACCCCTTCCTGTTATCGCCGCAGGACTTTGCGACGGCGCGACTGATGCGCTGACGGTGTCGCTGCTCACCGACGTTTCGGGGCGGGGCTGGGGATGCGCGCTTATAGTGTGCGCCGAGGAAAAGGAGTGCGTGCGCACGGTTTCCATGCTAAAGGACTTTGGTCGCTCTGCGGTATATTTTCCCGCCCGCGATCTGACACTTTATAACGTAACCGCCTCTCATGAATTTGAGTATGAGAGGCTTATGGTGTTGTCGGGAATTCTTGTGGGCGCGTATGACGCAGTAGTTACCACGCCCGATGCTGCGCTGGGATATACCATTCCGCCCGCCCGCCTCAAGCAGGAAATGATCAATCTTTACGCCGATGATATTATCGATGTGGACGGAATTTGCAATCGCCTTGCGGCGGCAGGCTTTGCGCGAGTGGAGCTTACCGAGGGCGCGGGTCAGTTCGCGCGACGCGGCGGCATTATTGATATTTACCCGCCGTATGCGGTCTACGATATGGGAGATTGCGAAAAGGTGGGCTCGTATCCCGTGCGAATCGAGCTTTTTGGTGACGAGATCGACCGAATGGGTATTTTCGATCCCGAAACACAGCGCTTTACCGAGGGTATTGCCGGTGTGCGTATGACGCCTGCCCGCGAGGTGCTGATGGACGGCGAAACAAAAGAAGCGGTACGCCGAGCCATTTCGGTGCAGACCAAAAAGGTCAACGACGACCGCGCCCGTGACGAGCTGAAAAGCGAGCTTGCGACACTTGAAAACAGCGCGGATATAGGTTTTCTTGACAAATATATTTCGCTGATATACCCCGAAAAGACGGCGCTTATTGATTATTTCAAGCCGCTGTCTCCGCTCCTTATTCGCGGAACGCAAGCGGTGGCAGACCGCCTGAAGTCCTCCGAATGGATGGCGAATCAGACCGTGACAGAGCTTGTGGAGGCGGGGACCGTAGCAGGAAAATATGCCGAGTATTCAAAGCCCGCCGCCGAGCTTGACCGCTTTGCCGACAGCGCGCTGACATTGCATCTTGATTCGCTGTCACACGGCATGAGCGGCAAGAAGATAGGCGGACTTTTCGGCTTCCGTACAAAGCACACCGTGTCCTATGCGGGAAATTTCGGATTGCTTTGCGACGACCTTGACACGTATCTGCGCGGTGATTACCGCGTTCTGCTGGCGGTTGAGAACGAAACAGCGGCAAAGAGCATGTATGAGCTGTTGTCCGATAAGGGAATGCGTGTTTATATGGGTGTTGACAAGGGCGACTTTACTGTCAGCACACTGCCGAAAGCCAGCATACTTATACGCGTTGACCCGGGACTGCGCGGCTACGAGCTGGTAGTCCCCAAGATCGCCGTGCTGACCACACGTCCCGAGAGCCGCGGCGCGTCGGCGGGCGGCACAAAAATGAAGAAAAAATCGCGCCGCCGCTCGGGAACCGAGGCAATAATGTCGTATAACGAGCTGAACGTGGGCGATCTCGTGGTCCATGAGACCTACGGTATCGGTCAGTATCTGGGTATTGAAAATCTGACGACCCAGGGTGTCAGCCGCGACTACATCAAAATAAAATACGCGGGCAGCGACAGACTGTTCTTGCCCGTTGAAAAAATGGATATGGTGTCCCGCTATATCGGCGCTAACGCCGAGGATGGCAAGGTAAAGCTGTCGCATTTCGGCGGTGCCGAGTGGGGCAGGGCAAAGTCCAAGGCAAAGGCCGCCGTTGCGGACATCGCCAAGGATCTTATCAAGCTCTATGCCGAGCGCATGAAGCGTCCAGGATTTGCTTTTCCCGCCGACGACGACTTCCAGCGCGACTTTGAAGCATCCTTCGAATATAACGAGACCGCGGGTCAGTTGGATGCTATTGACGACATCAAGGCGGATATGACCCGCGCCGTGCCTATGGACAGACTGCTTTGTGGCGATGTTGGCTACGGTAAGACCGAGGTGGCCTTCCGCGCCGCTTATAAAGCGGTGCTGGGGGGCAAGCAGGTAGCAATACTTGTGCCCACCACTATTCTGGCGCTTCAGCATTACCAGACGGCGATGAGCCGTATGCGCGGATTTCCCGTGACCATCGATATGGTTTCCCGCTTTCGCACCCCCAAGCAGCAGGCGGCGACCATACGCGCTGTGGGACGTGGCGAGGTTGATATTATAATCGGAACCCACCGCCTGCTCTCAAAGGACGTGGAGTTTAAAAATCTTGGCTTGCTGATCATTGACGAGGAGCAGCGCTTCGGCGTTGCTCAAAAGGAAAAAATAAAGCAGCTTTGCGGCAATATCGACGTGCTGTCGCTGTCCGCGACACCAATACCGCGTACTCTCAACATGGCAATGGGCGGTATACGTGACATTTCGGTGCTTGACGAAGCACCGGGTGACCGTCTGCCTATACAGACCTACGTGCTGGAGCACGACGAGCTTATTATCGTTGAGGCGATACGGCGAGAGATGCGCCGCGGCGGTCAGGTGTTTTATCTGCACAACGTAGTGGACGACATTGATCTTGTGGCGGGCAGATTGCGTCAAGCACTTCCCGACGCGCATATTGTTACGGCACACGGTAAAATGGATCACGAGCAGCTGGAGGATATCTGGCAAAAGATGCTGATGGGTGAGATAGATATTCTGGTCTGCACCACTATTATCGAGACGGGTGTTGACGTTCCCAACGCCAACACGCTTATCGTCGATAACGCTCACCGTCTGGGACTTTCTCAGCTTCATCAGATACGCGGACGTGTGGGCCGTTCCTCCCGCCGCGCTTACGCCTACTTTACCTATCCCCAGGGACGTGCCCTGACCGAGATCGCCGAAAAGCGGCTTGAAGCCGTCCGAGAATATGCCGAATTCGGCGCGGGCTTCCGTATTGCGCTCCGCGACCTCGAACTGCGCGGCGCAGGCAATCTGCTGGGCGCACAGCAGCACGGTCACCTTGACGCGGTAGGATATGACTTATATATCAAAATGCTCAACGAGGCGGTCCTGGAGGAGCGAGGCGAGACGATAAAGCCCAAGGCAGAGTGTACTATGACGCTGAATGTCAGCGCGTTTATACCCGGCAGCTTTGTTCCCAGCGCCGCACAGCGTATGTCGCTTTATAAGCGCATCGCAAACATTCGCAACGAGGACGACCGCGAGGATATTACCGACGAGCTTATCGACCGCTACGGCGACCTGCCCGCCCCTGTGTCAAACCTGCTTTATATCGCGCTGATACGCGCGCACGGAATTGAGTGCGGCTTTGACAAGATAGTCGAGGAGGGTAACAGCCTGCGGCTGTATTCCGAGGAGATAGATACCGATGTCTGGATGGTAATGGCAAACGAATACCGTGGCTCGCTCAAGCTGCTTGCCGCTCCAAGTGAGCATATTATGGTCAAAATGCCGTCAGGCTGTAACACCTGCGATTTTCTGTATACGCTGCTGAAAAAATATCTTGAAATAAAAAACGCTTAAGTATAGACAAAACGCAAAAAAAGGTGTATAATGTAGAAAGTTATATACGAAATGGGGTTTAAAATGAAAAAAAGGCTCATACGCCTGGGAGCATTGATGCTGGCATTGCTGACACTTATAATGTCCGCGGTATCCTGCTCGTCGGGCAAAGCCGTTATGTCGCTGGGCAAGCAAAAGATCTCGTCAAATCTTTACGAGCTTTATCTGTCGCGGCAGAAGGGCACGCTTTGCACCACCTATTACTACGGCGCAAAGGCAAAATATGACGAATTTTGGGAAACGACCATCGACACCGACGGTACAACATACAACGATTACTGGACCTCTTACATGATACAGTGCATAAAGGTATACCTTGCCGCGCTTTATATGTTTGAGGAGGAAGAAGACCTGATACTGCCTCAGTCCTATCTCGATCAGATCGAGGAAGAGCTTTACGAGCTTGTCATAGGTGACGGCGACGGCTCAAAGACTGCGCTTAACGCAATACTCGCCGATTACGGTGTCAATTACAATATGCTCAAGGAAGCATATATTCTTGACGCCAAGGTGGAATATCTGCAGAAGCATCTTTACGGCGAAAATCTGTCCAAAGTTTCAGAGGAGCTTAAGGAGCAGTATTATCAGGATAATTACGTGCGCTTCAAGCAGGTATTTATCGCAAGTTATAAGTACGTTTACGAAACCGACTCGGACGGCACGGTGATATACTACGAGCCAGCCGCAGACGGCTCGGGAGCTGACGGTCAGCCCATCTATGATAAGGAAAACGGAGAGCGCAAGTTTGACGACAGCGGCAAGGCACTGAAGGATAAGTTCGGCAATGTTATTTACTATAACGCCGATGGCACTATTGCGTATGACTCCAAGAACGGTATCCCCGCTTACACATACGATGCGGAGGGTAACTTCAAGACCGAGAGCCATACAAAAGAAGAGCTCCGGAAGCGCAAAACTCAGGCAGAGGACATGGCTGAGTTCACCACACCCGGCGACACTGACACCTTCGAGAATTACATCGAAATGTACAGTGAGGACGGCGACGGTCAGTCTAACTTCCCCGACGGTTATTACTTTTCCGTCAACGCTCAGTATGCGTATAAGTATATAGTTGATATTATCGAGCAGCTGGGTCAGATGCAGGTGGGCGATATCCGCGTGGTCGAGTCCGAATACGGCTACCACGTTATTATGAAATACGAGCTTGATGAGGGCGCGTACGCTGATTCCGATAAGGACGTATGGTTTGAAAGCGAAAACACCAGCTTTACCTCGGACGTTACTCAGTGGCTGTTCGAGGAGCGTTGCAAAAAATATCTTGATCGAGTCGAGGTAAATTACGACGCTATGGGCGAGGTCGATATGAAGACCGTAAATCCCAATTACTACTATTAAAATTAAATATTAAAGGGGTGCTGACATCGTCATGTGACGGTTCGGCTGAGACGGAGCGCGGCTCCGAACCCTATGAACCTGATACGGGTAATACCGGCGTAGGGAGAAGCAAAAGCGCGTCGCGCTTTTGCCCGTGAGATAAACAGAAGCTCACGGTTTTGGAGATAACTGTAAAATCAGTTATCCCGCGACTTCAACCCGCCGTGTACGAGTGCACCGTACACGGCGGGTTTTTATATAAATAAAAAGAAAGGAAAAAACAAAAATGAAGGCAAAATCAAAACAAAATCTTCTCACCTTGGTTGAAGGCGCGGCAATGGTAGCACTTGCTATCGTTCTTGATCTGGTCATGAGCTTTATTCCCGGACAGCCGAACGGCGGCTCTATCACCTTGGCAGTTCTTCCCGTGCTGTTCTTTGCGTATCGCAGAGGAACGGCAGCGGGGGTGCTGGCTGGACTTGTCTGGTCGGTAACTCAAATGCTCATCGGCGGCTTTTACGTTCCCCCCGCAGGCACCTGGTGGTCAATAGTGCTGTGCGTACTGCTTGACTACGTTCTGGTGTTCAGCGTAACGGGAATTGCTCCGCTGTTCGCAAAGCTGTGCGGCAGCAAGCGACTGCTGGGCTATTCCGTGGGAGCGGTGTGCGTAGGAATACTCAGGTATATTTCCCACGCGCTGTCGGGTGCCATTCTTTGGGGCTCTTACGCACCCGAGGAAATGAACATATGGATATACACCATAACCTATAACGGCGCATACATGATACCCAATATCATACTTGCGGGCGCGCTTATCGTGCCGCTGTGTCTCGCGGTGGATCCGCTGACGCTGAGACCGTATAAAAAATCATCTAACAAATAAAAAAAGGGGACTGAGTCATAGACTCAGTCCTCGCTGTTTATCAGTTCATCGCAACTTACATTGAATATTTTTGCGAAAGCTTTAAGTTCAATGTCGGTAATAAACCGTTGACCGCTTTCTATTCGTTGCACTGCATTTTTATCAATATCCAAGCCTTGTACCTGTAGCTTTTCCGCAAGCAGCCGCTGTGACATTTTCGGAGATTGCTGTTTTCTGAGTTCCCCGATTTTTTTGCCGCAAATATTGTTTTTGCCGGTTGTTGTTTTATTCTTGAACATTTTGCATCCCCTTTTTGACATTCAGTGCTTGACAAATTTATTATAATATGATACAATTCAAATATTGACATTCACTGAATGTCAATGCGCTGTTTTTGTAAAAAATTATGCTATTGATCAGGGGGAGATTATGATAGAAGATGAGGCAAAGCATTTTTGTGAGAATGTAAAAGAATTGAGAAAGGCAAACGGACTATCGCAAAAAGAAATGGCACAAAAATTAGATATTAGTGTAAATAGTTTGTCAATGCTTGAAAAAGGTACGATTCCTCCGCGTTTAAGCGTGTCAATAGTTATTAAAATACATAAAAGCTTTGGAGTAAAGCCTGCGAAGATGTTTGTCAAGCAGTTATTTATATGAGTTTTTTCAAAAAAGCACTCCGTAGGTTTACTTACGGAGTGCTGATCGTTTATTTCTTTCTTTTTCTGACAAGTACAATGATTCTGTCCACAATAAATCCGAGCAGACAGCCGATGGCGGTAATGCCTCCGTACAGCAAAAGAACAAGACCGACGAGAGGCCCCGTAGGTATAAAATCCTTGCTGTCCGTGGGATACTCTATGATATGGCAACCGCGCATAATGGCGTAAAGCGCGAGAATTATCAAAAAGAATGTAGGGGATAGTCTCCACCATATGCTTTTTACATAACGCATTATGAAAAATTGCGCCGCAAAGCCAACAGCAACGCAGATAAACGGCAATATTGCTGACATATCAGACCTCCATCAGAACTTTCCCGTCAGCGCGTAAAATGTTATGCTGACGAACTCGCGCATCATATAGTGAATGATAAGCACGTTGGGGTAGCGCGCCGACACGCCGCAAACACTGCCCGACGCGTCGTTGTGGCTGTTTTTGGCAATGGAGAGGGCGCGGAAAACGTGAAAATTGTTGGTCACAAGACCGACGGTGGTGGAGTCCTCGATCAGCTCATAGCTGAACTCAAGATTTTCCTCGGTGGATGTGGATCGAGCCTCGAGAATAATGCGTCCCTCGTCAATGCCGCGCTCGACAAGGCCTTGCCGCATGGCTTCCGCCTCGCTTATGTTCTCGCCGCGCCCCTGACCGCCCGAGACGATGGCGACAGTGTCGGGGTTGTCCCGCAGATATTCGTATGCGCGGTCAATGCGACAGCGCAGGGCGAGAGAGGGAACCGTGCCGTTGACCTTGGCGCCGAGAACTATTATGTAGTCAAGCTCAGGCTGACCTTTGGCGCTCATGCCCGATATTACAAGTCCCTCAATAATTACAAAGTAAACAAAACACACCGCCAAGAATACCGCCACGGTAATTCTCAGCCATCGTTTTTCCGACAAGCGGCGAAACGGCTTTTTTTCACCAAACCACAGCGCCAGAACGCCGCAGAATATTGCAAGAAGCGGCCACATCCACAGTGCGGATATGCCAAAGCCCGCAAAAGTACCGCAAAGCAGCCAATAAACGCCGCAAAAAACGGAGAGCGCTGTGAACAGCACGGACAGAATTTTACGGCGATGTCTATACACTCGGCGCACAATGCCGCCGAGCCTTGAAAAAATATTTTTGATATTCATTTTTGCTCCGAGAATTGATTTGTAATATAAGTATAGCACACACAAAGAGCAATTTCAACGTTTTTTAACGTTTCTTAATATTTTATTTGCGAATATTTTATGCCGCGACAAATTTATATTGCATTAACTCGCCGTTTGTGTTAAAATAATAATGTAGTAAAAAAGCAAGGAAATAACAATGAATACATCAAGCCGCGCCGAGGCGCTTTTTATAAGAATACTTATCTGTGCGACAGCAGTTATGCTGGCGTTTGTTTTTGCGGTGTTTGTGCTGACTACGGTGGAGATACGCCCAAAAGACGAGCCCTCCTCTCCCTCTGAGGACACCACCGACACTCCCGTTATAGCCGATACTCCTAACTATATTCCCGTCTCCGACGATAGCACGGTAGTGCTCAGCGACAGTCTGCTTGACGCCGAGTACGGCGTGCTTATGGATATGAACACGGGTCGCGTGGTGGCATCCCGCCGCGCCGATACCAAAATTTATCCTGCGTCCATGACTAAAATAATGACACTGATAGTCTGCTGTGAAAACGTTACCGACCTTACCCAAAAAGTTCCGGTCAGCGGCGAGGTGCTGGCGGCGGCTTACATTGAAGGCGCGTCCTGCGCCGGCTTTGCGGCAGGTGAGCTGGTTTCGGTGCTTGACCTTTTGTACGGTCTGGCATTGCCCTCGGGCGCCGACGCCACGGGTACGCTGGCGCGCTACATTGCCGGAAGTGAGGCGGCATTTGCCGATATGATGAACAAAAAGGCAAGCGAGCTGGGACTTGAACACACTCATTTTGTCAACGCAAGCGGTCTGCATCACCGAGACCATTATACCACCGCCCGTGAGATGGCGGCAATAATGGCGTATGCCATGGAGAATGAGCTGTGCCGCACCATAATGTCGGCTACAAACTACACCACCGCCCCTACTGCCGAGCATCCCGAGGGAATAACTATGTACAGCACGGGATTTTCCCGTATGTCGGCTACAAAATTCGGATCTGCGCAGGTGGTTGCCACCAAAACAGGCTACACCGACGAGGCAAAGTTCTGCTTTGCAAGCTACGCCGAAACGGACAGCGGCGGACGTTACGTGCTTATCACGGCAGAGGGAACCGACCGTTACGCGCCCGTTTTTGACTGCAAATACGTTTATGAAAGCTTTGCGCAATGAGGTGACATATGAGTAAGATACAATGGAAGGGCGGCGCCCTGCTGGCACCTGTGCCTGCCTGCATGGTCAGCTGCGGCACTATGGAAAAGCCCAATATCATAACCATCGCGTGGACGGGAATTATCAACACTCACCCGCCCAAAACCTATATTTCTGTGCGTCCCACGCGCCATTCTTATCCTATTATAAAAGAAAGTGGCGAGTTTGTCATAAATCTGACTACGTCATCTCTGGTTCGTCATGCCGATTTTTGCGGTGTACATACAGGGGCAAAGATAGATAAATTCGCCCGTTGCGGTCTGCACACAGAGCAGGCGCGCCAGGTAAGCGCACCTCTTATCGCGGAAAGTCCGCTGTCGCTGGAGTGCCGTGTGACGGAAATAATACCGCTTGGTACTCATGATATGATACTTGCCGACATCGTGGCGGTGGATGTGGATGAGAGCCTGGTTGACTCAGATGGCAAATTGCATCTTGACCGCGCCGACCTTGTCGCGTATGCGCACGGCGAATATTTCGCGCTGGGCAAAAAGCTGGGCAGCTTCGGCTATTCGGTGAGAAAGAAAAAGAATTTAAAAAAGAGAAAATAATACGGGTGTAATTGTTGATGTTGTAATGGTTGGGAAACATCATACGTTTTTACGTGTATATACCCATTATATTTGTAGGGACCGACGTCCCCGACGGTCCGTAAACGTGGAATTTTATCAAACTCTATGTTTACGGACCGTCGAGGACG
>JAZNBA010000026.1:0-38284 GCA_045586785.1 Eubacteriales bacterium
CAGTACAGATCGACTATTGCAAAGTCCTCCAAATTGATCCCCCCGTTTCTTTTCGGGTCTTCACCCTATAAGTCAACAAAATCTCCGTAAGGTTTCGGATTTTACGAAAATTTTTTGCTCGGTTTAATTATATCAAAAAAACTACTGTGTGCAATAGAGTTTTTTCATTATATCCGAAACAAACGATTAGATGAGATCCCACGCCTTACACAAAAAAACAAATTCTGTTTCGTAGGGGTCGGCGCCCTCGACGACCCGTAATAAAACGTGTAAAATAAAGAATATTGTGAAAATATTTTCACCACCACACATTTATTATTCGCCTCATCCTTTTGTGGGTCGTCGAGGGCGCCGACCCCTACTGCCGAATAATAAAATTTATATTTCTACGTAAAATTTCATAAAATTCAATATTTGCACGCGAGGTTGATTGCCAAATAAAAATCACCCTCCCCAAAGGGGAGGGCAAATAAGTCTTTATTACTTTCTCAACTCACTGCGGCGTATCTTTCCGCTGACGGTCTTGGGGAGCTCGTCCAGGAACTCGACGATTCTGGGATACTTATAAGGTGCGGTGTGCTCCTTAACGTATTTCTGAATTTCCTTTTTCAGCTCGTCGGAGGGCTGTATACCCTTGGTCAGCACGATAGACGCCTTGACCACCTGACCGCGTATTTCGTCGGGTGCGGCGGTAATTGCGCACTCAAGCACATAAGGCAGCTCCATAATGACCGACTCGATCTCGAAGGGACCTATGCGGTAGCCGGAGGACTTGATAAGATCGTCCACACGACCCACGTAGTGGTAATAACCCTCCTCGTCGCGCCACGCGGTGTCACCCATATGGTACATGCCGTCGTGCCATGCCTCGTTCGTCTTTTGCTCATCAAGATAATAACCGCGGAACAGACCGTTGGGTATTCCTTTATCCGTGCGGATAACGATCTCACCCGTTTCACCGTCGGCAACGGGATTGCCGTCGGAATCAACAAGATCAACGTCGTAAAGCGGCGACGCTTTACCCATTGAACCGGGCTTGGGCGTCATTCCCACAAAGTTACCGATAACCACGGTAGTCTCGGTCTGACCGAAAGCTTCCATAATAGTAAGTCCCGTGTGCTTCTTGAACTGCTCCATAACCTCGGGGTTAAGCGCCTCGCCCGCGATGGACGCGTGCTTGATGGAGGACAGATCGTACTTGCCCAGATCCTCTTTAATAAGGAAGCGATACATTGTAGGCGGTGCGCAGAAGGTTGTTATGCCGTATTTCGCGAACAGCGGCAGTATGTCCTCAGCGTGGAAACGGTCGAAATTGTAAACGAACAGCGGGCCCTCAGCAAGCCACTGACCGTACAGCTTACCCCACATAGCCTTTGCCCAACCTGTATCCGAAATGGTGAGGTGCAGACCGTTGGGATCAACGTTGTGCCAGAAACGCGCGGTGGCATAGTGACCGAGCGGATATTTATGAATATGAGTTGCGATCTTGGGATAGCCTGTAGTACCCGAAGTGAAGTACATAAGTAGCGGATCGTCGCCGCCAACGTCTGTGCGGTCGAAATGGGACGAGAAGCAAGCAAGGTCTGCGTCAAAGTCGCGCCAGCCCTCGCGAGGACCGCCAACTATCATCTTGATTTCGACCGTGGGAGACTCGGGCAGTGACATTTCGATCTGATCGGGTACGTTGTCGTCGGGAGTGGAGATTATCGCCTTGACGCCTGCGGCGTTGCAGCGGTAAACTATATCCTTTTTAAGCAGCTGGTTTGTTGCGGGGATAGCAACAGCACCCAGCTTGTTAAGTCCTATCATAGCGATCCAGAACTGATAATGACGCTTGAGTATCATCATTACCTTGTCGCCTTTTCTGATGCCCAGCGAACGGAAATAGTTTGCGGCGCGGTTGGACTCGCGGCTGATGTCCTTAAACGTGAAGCGACGCTCGGTCATGTCCTTGTCAAGGTGCAGCATAGCAAGCTTTTCGGGATCTGCCTTGCCGATAGCGTCAACAACGTCAAAGCCGAAGTTGAAGTTGTCGTCGTCGTGGAAGGAAATGCCCGAGAAAATACCGTCACTGTCAACAGTCGTTGTAATAAACTTGTCCGCAATGCCCAGTACGCCCTTCTGAGTTTCGGCGACCTTCTTGGTCTCGGTCTTGACCTTTTCCTCTACCTCATCGCCGCCGATAACAATAGCGTAAAATTCGCAGTCCTCACCGCCAACGGCTATCATACCGTGAGGAATGGAGCTGTCAAAGAAAGCGACGTCGCCTTCACCGATGATCTCCACATTGTCACCGACCACCAGCTTCATCTGACCGCGGCGGATAATGTCAATTTCCTGACCCGCGTGGGACATGGTGTGCACAGGCTCGTGCTGTTCTGCCTCGGAATATTCGGTACGAACAAGGAAAGGCTCTGCCTTTTTGTTCTTGAACAGCGGCGCCAAAGAAATATAGTCAAATCCGGTGCGGCGAGCAATTTTTATGCCCTTGCCCGAGCGAACGACGGAAAGACCTGTCAGTGTAGGGCTTTTACCCTCCAGCAGGTCGCTAACGTCAACGCCGAAGCGGACAGCGCACTTATAGGCGAAGGAAATGCCGATGTCCTTTTGACCTTCCTCCATCGCCGTATACTTTTCGACAGTAACGCCCGTAATACTTGCCATCTCCTCGCGGGAGATCTCAAGTATTTCGCGCAAGGTTTGTATTCTCTGACCTATTTCACGAATACTGGGTTCCATTTTGAACTCCTCCAAAAAAATTATCTACACAAAAAAGAAAACGCCTCATGAAAACATGAGACGGAAAAATATCCGCGGTACCACTCAAATTGCGCATACGCGCCACTCAGCAGGCTCAAATAAGCCCTGCGCCTTAACGCGGCACTCACGTGCGGACCTACACGGAAATCCCTCAGCCCACCGACTCGGAAGCGACAGACGCGCACTTACTCACCGCAGACTCACACCACCCGTCTGCTCTCTGTAGGCTTTCCACGCGCGAAATTCTTCGTCACAGTCTTTAATTACAACATAGTTTAACATAACCGCGCGGACTTGTCAATAGTTTTTTGCAAAAAAATGAAAACGGCCGGACAAAATGCCCATTAAAGAAAGCATTTGCTCCGGCGCGTTTATATAAATTTATTTACTCCTGGTTTTTGAGAATTGATTCTTGCAAGGTCTCCAATGACTTGGGAACCATTCTTTCATACCCCTTAAGGCGAGCAGGCAAGCTTGCGGATGTGTTTCCGCCGATAGTGGAGCGCCACTGGTCAGCAATCTTGTCAAGCGCGTTATAGTAAAGGTTGCCGGCGTTGACATTCATGTTTGCAAATATCAGATCAAGCATCTCGCCCGATTCCTCGTCCGCAACATATTTTGATTTGAGCGTTACCTCATAATATTCCGGAACAACCATTTCACGCGATTGATATGCAAAATATTCAAGCATTGCACCGATTGCTTCAAGTCTGTCCTCTTTTACCGTGCGAGGAACTGCTATGGAGCAGAATTGGTCGTGAGCATGCGAGAAATACGTTTGCTGATTTTCATCCAGCTTGGGGATGGGCAGAATTCCGTATTTGTCTTTCATGTTTCTGACCTTCGCGTCGGATGTGTGCAACAATCTCAAGGTGACCATCGCTGCCCTTCCCTCGGCAAAGCAATCGGAGATCAAGTTCTGCTCTGCATCTCCGGCACCGGTGTGCTTAAAGCTCCATGCACCGTCATTTTCCCAGATAAGACGGCAAACTGCAGTAGCCGCATCCACTATGCGCTCACCAGTAAAGGAATAAACATACGTATTATCAGTAGTCTTGCTCAATATCGGTAGCTCGCAGGATGCAAAATACGGATCAACTCCTATATTGCTTGCATTGGTAATAAATCCGAAGAAGTCGCTCTCATCGCGCGTATTGTTACCGTTAAGATCCTGATACATACCGGTGCTCAGTTGTGTCTGATAATCTACGGTCCACTTGCCGTCGCGCACGACCTGATAAATATCTTCAACTCCGTACTGATCAAAGATCGCCTGATTGAACATGGTAACAAAGGTCATACGCTTCAAGGAAATGTTTGCATCTCCCGCGCATATATACTGAGCGTTTCCTATGGATACCTGCTTATTGTAATACTGAGCCCACCACTCGTTTTCAAGATCGAGGTTGGGGACATCATACAGATTATGATAAACACCTTCCGTGGTTTTGGCAATTAAGGTATATGTAGAATTGAACACCAGATCATAATCATCCGTACCGGCAAGCACTAGATTAACAATCATATTAGGAACTACCCAAGGGTCACTGCCGCCCGTCTTGAAATTGGTGATCTTCACGCCCAAGCGGGCCTTTACCGCCTCCAGACGATTGTAAACAGCATCGTTTACAGGCTCACCGTTCATATCGTCAACCGTGACCTCGTCCTTTACCCAATCGCGGTCCTGCGAAATAATTCTGATGGTCTCGCCATCAAAGCGCATTCCCTCAGGCAACGGATCCCGACTTACGGGGTTATCGTCCACCGTACTTTCGATTACGTTCGCCGTGGTTTCGCTTCCGCCCGGAGTCGTAACATCTCCGCCTACCGCCGCGGTAGTGTCGGTGGGAGTGGTTTCGGCATTCCCGGCATCGCCCGGTTGTGCACATGAAAGTAATGTCAGCGTCAACAGCATTAACGCTAACAGTATGGAAACAAAGCGTTTCACAATAATATTCCTCCAAAGTAAATATTTGCCTCTATTGTATTACTTTCGAGCTGTTTCGTCAATAGTTTTTTGCAAAAAAAGTGAAAATGACCACTTTGCTCATTTTCACTTTATAGCTTTGCATGCTCAAAAAGCTCGGAAAGCGGAGTTTTTATTGCCTCCGACAGCGCAAGAAGCATATCCAGCGTTATGCCGGTATTGGCATTTTCTATACGGCTGATGGTCTCATAGCTGACATCCATCTTGTCCGCCACATCACGTTGTGTCAAACCATGCAGCTTGCGAAAATATGCAACAGAAAGTCCGAGTTTTCTATATTCCACATAATATTTATCGTTCATTTTATCACCTCATATATCTAAGTATTTTCTCAATGCGTTAATATGCATAAAAAATATTTTTTCAGGAGTATCTATTACCATTTGTTTTATATCTGATGCTTTTGACCAATGAATATTTTCTGTTTCATTTGAGCGTTCTATCAAGTCTCCTTCTGCTTCACATAAAAAAGTATTTAAAATTATAGAATATGCTCCCGACAAGTTCTGCTTTATACAGTAAGGCTCAAAAGAAATAGTTTCAGTGTTACCTGTGTTTGTGCGTACTGACAAATCTTCTCCAAAAATTTTTGTTATTCTCAAACCGGTTTCTTCCAAAACCTCTCTTCGCAAAGTGGAAAAAATGTTTTCATATTCTCTGATTTTACCGGCAGGAAGTTCTATCATTCCATTGGTTTCATTCCCGTCTTCCTTTTGCCTTGTTTGAACAAGAATGTATTTTTCGTTATTTATATTTTTTCAATAATTGCTCCCACACACGGCTTTGCAAATATTTCATTTGTCATATCAATTATCTTCCTTTTATTATTTGAATTGCAAATACATATGATCTTTTACTCATTAGACTGTATAATTTTTAGCACCACCGTATAAGATTTTCATAAATATATTTGCTTTTCGCTTCATAATCGGCTCTGTCACGAATGATGTGTTCGATTTATGAGCGTTGAAAAATGTTACTGCCTATTTCTTTATTACAAAACCTTTCAAACGTAGAGATAATATGCGGCACCATTTCGTTGGTAGGGGACGGCGCCCTCGACGTCCCGTACTTTGACGTATTGTATTCATTCGGGTTAAGAAAGATTATAACGTGTATATGATCAGGCATAATCACATACTTGTCTATTTTAACTCCCGGAATCTTTTCGCCGGACAATAACTTCTTTTTGATTACTTGTCCTACAGATGCCAGTCGCACCTCTGCGCTTTGCGGGACGTCGAGGGCGCCGTCCCCTACAAAATTTATAATTTTGCTTGCTGATATAAAGTCCGCTTTTACTATCTCCGACAATATTGGTTTTCTATCCCGTATACAGACCATCACAAAATACGCGCCCGCAGAGCTATAATCAAAATTCTTCAATCGAAGGTCTTTACGTTTCGGAAATCATTTTCCATCATTATACCTCTTTGTTACTTCTTATTCTCCAACCTGTACTGTCTCGGCGTTACACCTTTAATTCTGACAAACGTATTATAAAACTGCGGCTTGCTCTTATAGCCCACCGTCTCGGAGATCTGCTCGGCGGACATATCCGTTGTTGCAAGCAGCTCTGCGGCGTAATCGATACGCTTGCCTGTGATGTAATCCGACAGATTCATTCCCTTATGCTTTTTGAACATACGGGAAAAATACGCCGAATTGTACCTGAAGCGCTCGGCAAGCTCCTCTTGCGAGATATTCTCGGTAAAATGCTTATCCACGTATTCGATCGCCACCGACAAAACGTAAAGTGGGTCGCGGTTGGCAAGCTCGCTCCGTGCGCGTTCCATTGCGCGGGCGAAATACTGTCCCATCAGCTTTACCCACGTGCGCATAATCGTGCGGTAGTCGCCTGTGTGCTTTTTGTTCTCTCGGTCAAGAGCGCGCAAAATGAAATCCACAGTGCCGCGCTCGTCCTCGGTCAGAGCAACGACGGGCTGATATTCGCTATCGGTATAAAAAATACGGCGTAATTCTCCCGCATCGTTCTGACTCTCAAAGAACTCGGGAGAGATCAGCAGCTCACGGTAGCGCAGCTCGCCCTCGGGTATAATAAAATGAGGAATGGCGCGGTCAATAAAATAAACGCTGCCGCATTTGAGGTCGTAGCCGCGACCGTCAATAAACTGCCTTCCCTCGCCCGACAGCGGAATAATTATGTCAAAATATGCGTGAGTGTGTTCCTCGTCGCGAGTGCTCAGCACGTGCTCAAGCTGACCTATATTGTCGCCCTGGGGTAAATATTCGGTGATGTAGTAATTTATCATAACAAATTTTCCTTTTTATTTGATATCAATTTACTTTATACCACAAAAAAGCTTAAAAGTCAAGTGGTTTTTGTACTGTTTTTTTACATTGTCTTATCCCAAATATTACATATACCGTTGACAATTGGCGGCACAAGTGTTATAATTTAATAATAATATGCTGGAGAAGTATTGAAATGTCAACATTTGCTTATAATACATCTATGCCGCTTCGCGCAAAATACGACGTTATCGTAGCGGGAAGCGGACCTGCAGGCATCTGCGCAGCAGTCGCCGCGGCACGCGAGGGCGCGCGCGTGGCGCTGATCGAATCGGCAGGCGCTATCGGCGGCAACCTGACGGTGGGACACGTTTCTCCCCTGCTGGGCGCCGTTGCCGAGGGTACTATGTACGACGAGATCGTACAGCTGCTCAGCGGAACGACGCGCGACAAGGCAGGCGTCACCACACGAAACGGCCGCGAAATGCCGCTGAACCCTGAGGACGCAAAAATCAAACTTACAAAATTCGTCGCCGACGCAGGCGTGGAGGTATTTCTCTGCACCACCGTTGCCGACGTTATAAAGCAAGATAACCGCGTAACAGGTCTGATACTTGCGGGCGCACCCTGCGGTCTGTTTGCGATGAGCGCCGACGTTATCATCGACGCCACAGGCGACGGCACAGTCTCGGCGCTTGCGGGTGCCGAAATATCCGTCGGGCGCGACAGCGACGGCAGAGTTCAGCCCTGCACGCTGGAATTCATGGTCAACGGAGTTGACGAATCGGTTGCCATATCCGCCTGGGGCGGATCTGACCCCGTCAAGCTGCCATCGGGTGAGGAATACCGCGCGCTGTGCAAGCGTATGTGCGCCGACGGTGTTCTGCCTCCCAACGTGCACATCGTGCGTCTGCACCGCACGGGAACTGCAGGCGAGCGCTCCGTCAACGCAACTCAGATCAACTGCGTAGACGCTCTTGATCCCATGGCTAAATTCGACGCTGAGGTTGACCTGCGCCATCAGATCGAGGTCTGCTACGACTTTCTGGTCAAGTACGTACCGGGTTATGAAAACTGCTACATAAAAAGCTCGGGCACAACGCTGGGCGTCCGCGAAACGCGCCGCGTCAAGGGCGACGACACCGTCACCGACGCTTACGTGGAGCAGGGACTGCACTCACCCGATGTTGTGGTGCATAACGCATGGTTTCTCATTGACATACACAATCCCGCAGGCGGTGGTCAGGCAGAGGGATTTGCCCAGCCCGCACAGCCCTACGACATTCCCTACGGCGCGCTTTTGCCCGCTGGTCTTGAAGGTCTGCTGACAGCGGGACGCTGCATTTCGGGCTCTCACCGCGCTCACGCGTCTTATCGCGTAATGGCGATCTGCATGGCAATGGGACAGGCGGCAGGCGTTGCCGCGGCGCTGTCCTCGGCGCAAAAAATCACGCCTCGCGCACTTGGCGCCGCCTCAGTTCAGCAAAAGCTGACGCAGCTCGGCGCAAAGCTCTTTGACTGAATTTGCAATCACATATAAGAAAATAACCGCATATAACATACAGGAGTTTATTAAATTATGAACTATACATTTTCAAACAAGATAGCAAGCCTCAAGCCCAGCGCCATCCGCGAAATGTTCAAAAACGTAACAGATCCCAACATCATTTCCTTTGCCGCAGGCAACCCCGCCCCCGAATCCTTCCCCGTTGAACAATTGGCAAAGCTGTCTGCCGACATATTCGCAACCGCCGCAACGCCCGCGCTTCAATACAGCGTAACCGACGGTTATGCGCCGCTTCGCGCCGCAGTAGCAAAGCGTCTCAAAGCAAAGTTCAATATCGGCAAGAGCATTGCCGAGGGTGACAGCTTTGACGATACCACCATTATCGTGTCGGGAGGCAATCAGGGTATCGAGCTTGCCTGCAAGGTGCTTTGCAACGAGGGCGACGCCGTCATTTGCGAGAACCCCACCTTTGTCGGCGGTCTTAACGCATTCCGCTCCTGCGGCGCTACAACCGTTGGCGTGCCGCTGCTTGAGGACGGCATCGATACCGACGCACTGGAGGAGACCATCAAGTCTACTCCCAACGCTAAATTGCTGTACCTCATCCCCACCTTCCAGAACCCCGCAGGCACAACAACGTCACTTGAAAAGCGTATAAAAATATACGAGATAGCCAAAAAATACAGCATGATAATTCTGGAGGACAACCCCTACGGCGACCTGCGCTTTGCAGGCGAGGAGGTGCCTACCATCAAGTCTATGGACACCGAAGGACTGGTTATTTACTGCTCCTCCTTCTCAAAGATTTTGTCCGCAGGTATGCGTGTAGGCTACATCACCGCCCCCGATGCCATTGCGCAGAAAATGATTGTCGCAAAGCAGTCCGAGGACGTGCACACCAACATCTTTTTCCAGATGCTGTGCTACCGCTTCATGACCGAGTGCGACCTTGAGGGTCATATCGAAATGATCCGCTCCATCTACCGCCGCAAGTGCAATCTTATGCTGAGCGCCCTTGACGAGCATATGCCTGCCGAGTATAAATTCACTCGCCCCGAAGGCGGCCTGTTCGTCTGGTGCACGCTTCCCGAGTGCGTTGACATGAACGCTTTTGTCAAGAAAGCGCTTGAAAAGAAGGTTGCCGTCGTTCCCGGAACCACCTTCAACTGTGATCCCGACGCTCCTTCAAACGCTATCCGTCTTAATTACTCCACCCCGACCGACGAGCAGATCGTCGAGGGCTGCCGCCGTCTCGGAGAGACGGCAAAAGAATTTGCCGCCAACGTTTAACTTAACAAGGATGATCACAAATGATAAATAAGAAGCACCAGCGAATAAGAAATTTTCTGCTCTTGACCATAGGATCGCTTGTCTACGCAGTCGGAATAGCTTGCTTTCTTGACCCCAACCGCCTTATTCCCGGCGGTGTTTCGGGTCTGTCCATTATGATAAGCCACCTTGTGGAATGGCTCAATACAGGTACTCTTATATTCGTGTTAAACATTCCCCTGCTTATCGCGGGACTCATAAAATTCGGCTTCAATTTCATGCTGTCCACAGTTTACGTTACCGCGCTGTCCTCTGTTGCCATTGACCTTATCAGCGCGATGCTCGCAAAGCAGCTGCCCTTCACCAACGATCTGCTGTTGGCAGCTATCGCCGGCGGAACGCTGATGGCACTGGGGCTTGGCCTTGTTCTGCGAGGCGGCGGCACAACAGGCGGAACGGATATTGCGGCAAAATTCTTGCGTCTGAAATTCAAGCACATCAAAACTGGAAACATCTTTCTTATGATAGACTCCGCCGTCATCCTCACATCCGCCATTGTCTTCAAGGATATAGAGGGCGCGCTTTACGCGGTATTTTCATTGGTGATAAGCACACGCGTGCTTGACCTCGTGCTTTACGGCGGCGACAGCGCAAAGCTGGTTTACATCATCAGCGACAAAGCCGATGAGATCGCCGACGGACTTATGCAAAAGCTCAGCCTGGGTGTCACTTATCTTGAAGGCCGGGGCGCCTACACAGGCAAGGACAAAAAAGTGCTCATGTGCGCCGCGCACCGCCGCTCCTTCCCCAAAATACGGGCTCTTGTCAGCGAAAAGGATGATATGGCATTTATGATAGTATCGTCCGCGCAGGAAATATTCGGCGAGGGCTTCAAAAACTATCGCGCAAACGACCTCTGAAAAACATCTGAAAGGAAAAATATATATCATGTTAAACGATCAAAAGGTTATCTTCTCGGGCATTCAGCCCAGCGGAAACCTCACAATAGGAAACTATCTCGGTGCGCTCAAAAATTTCCCCTATTACACCGAGAATTACAAATGCTTTTACTGCGTTGTGGATATGCACGCAATAACCGTGCGACAAGTACCCGCGGAGCTGCGCCGACGCACCGCGGAAACTCTTGCACTCTACATCGCCTGCGGACTTGACCCCGATAAAAACACACTTTACGTTCAGTCCCATGTGCCCGCCCACGCTGAGCTTGCATGGATACTCAATTGCTTCACTATGTTCGGCGAGCTGTCCCGCATGACGCAGTTCAAGGACAAGAGCGCAAAGCACGCCGACAACATCAACGCGGGGCTGTTTACATACCCTGTACTTATGGCTGCCGACATTCTGTTGTATCAAACCGACGTTGTTCCCATTGGTGCCGACCAAAAGCAACACGTTGAGCTGACTCGAAATATCGCAGAGCGCATCAACCAGATCTACCCCGATCTGTTCACCGTTCCCGAACCTATTATGCCCAAGGCGGGCGCTAAAATCATGTCGCTGGGCGATCCCACCAAGAAAATGAGCAAATCGGATGAGAACGAAAACGCCGTTGTTCGTATTCTTGACGACCGCGACACCATCATCCGTAAGTTCCGCCGCGCTGTCACCGACTCCGAGACCTGCGTCCGTTTCGCTGAGGGCAAGGACGGCATCAACAACCTTATGACCATCTACTCCGCCTTCACGGGCAAGTCTATGGAGGAGATCGAGCGCGAATTTGACGGCCGCGGCTACGGCGACTTCAAGCTGGCAGTCGGTGAGGCATGCGCCGATGCTCTTGCACCCGTTCAGGCAGAATTCAAAAAGCTGTGCGCAGACAAAGCATTCCTCGAAGCGCAAATGAAAAAAGGCGCCGAGGAAGCCGCATATTATGCACGCAAAACGCTGTCCAAGGCTAAGAAAAAGCTGGGATTTATTATATAATGTAAAAAACGCGGAGAAGATCTCCGCGTTTTTTATTGAATAGATTTATTATCAAGTCCTGCAAAAAAATCGTCGTAGGCGCAATTATAAATTTTCTTAAGCTCCATAACTACGCTCACCTTAATATTAAGCTCACCGGATTCATACTTGGCGTAAGTGCTTCTTCCTATATCACAGCCGCGGCGTTGAAGCTCAGCGCACAGCTTTTCCTGAGAAATTCCGTACTTCTCGCGGAGAATACGCAAATTATCACCCATACATCTGTCTCTGCGTAATTTTTGCTCCATTTTTTCACCTCATAAAACATTTTTGACCGGTATCGGTTGCAATTAACAATATTTTATGGTATAATTCACATTGATATTGACCGCTATACTGGTCAACGACACTAAAAAGAGGTGATTTTATGACTTGCTGTGTAACAGGGCATAGACCGTCAGGCTTTAATTTTCCTCGCGAGACAACTTGTCCGTTGTATACGGAGTATTTAAAAAAATTAAACAGTTTAATTGAAGAACTGATATTATTAAATCACACCGATTTTATAACAGGTATGGCAGACGGTGCTGATATTGATTTTGCTATGGAAGTATTAAAGCTAAAAAAGCATTATCCCCATATAACCCTTGAAGCGGCAATCCCCTGCCCTATATATAACGCCAACAACCGCACATCATATCATAAAAGCAGAGATTATATTATAGAATCATGTGATAATAAAAGTGTACTATCCAATCACTATCATCGCGAGTGTATGGATAAACGCAACCGCTATATGGTGGACAACTCTGACGTAGTAATTGCTATATGGAACGGCAGCCAACACGGCGGAACGTGGAATACCATACAATATGCAAAAAGGAAAAATAAAAAATCATATATTTAATGCTGAATGAATTGCAATCTAATTATTGAATAATGCCAAAGCCGCAGATGAGTTTTCTGCGGCTTCATCATTATTCAAAATTACCTTCCATAATTCTCATCAAAAATCAACGATAAAAGGTTGATTTTTCTATCATTATATGATATAATAATTTTGAATTTGGCTTTTGTACTTACGGGGGTATTATATATATGAAAAAAACAAAGATTATCTGTACCATAGGTCCTGCCTGTGTTGATGAGGCTGTTCTTGAAGGTATGATGAAGGCGGGCATGAATGTAGCTCGCTTCAACTTCTCCCACGGAACTCACGAGGAGCATAAAAAAATGATGGACACTGTCAAGCGCGTCCGCGAAAGACTGGGTCTGCCCATCGCCATCATGCTTGACACAAAGGGTCCCGAATACCGTATCCGCACATTCAAGGACGGTAAAATAGAGCTGCACGAAGGCGATAAGTTCACCTTCACCTCCCGCCAGATCGTGGGCGACGAGACCTGCGTTTCCGTTTCCTATGAAAATCTGCCCAACGAAATGCAAGAGGGCGACAGCATTCTGCTGAACAACGGCCTTGTTGCCTTCCGCGTGCTGTCCACCACCGACACCGACATTCTTACCGAGGTAGTCATCGGCGGCGAGATCTCCAACCGCAAGAGCATGTGCTTCCCCGGCAAGGTTCTTAAGCAGACCTTCCTCAGCGAGCAGGACAAGGCTGACCTGCTTTTCGGCATCGAAAACGATATTGACTTCGTTGCTTGCTCCTTTGTTTCTACTCCCGAAAACCTCAACGATATCCGCGCATTCCTGCACGAGCACGGCGGCGACGACATCGACCTTATCGCAAAGATCGAAAACAGCACCGGCGTTGAAAACATTGAAGCTATCATCGACGCCTCCGACGGCATCATGATCGCCCGCGGCGACATGGGCTGCGAGATCCCCTTCGAGCAGCTGCCCGCAATTCAGAAGCATATAATCACCACCTGCCGTTTCCGCGGCAAGCGTACCATAACCGCAACCGAGATGCTGGAGTCCATGATCTCCAAGCCCCGTCCAACCCGTGCCGAGATCTCCGACGTTGCAAATGCCGTTTACGACGGCACATCGGCGATCATGCTGTCGGGCGAGACCTCTATCGGTCAGTACCCCGTTGAAGCGGTTGCTGCAATGGCGCGCATAGCACGTCAGGCAGAGAAAAACATTGACTATGCAGAGCGCTTCCGTACCGCAAAGTTCAAGATCAAAAACGACATCGACGCGATCTCGCACTCCACCTGCGCACTGTCCATTGACATCGACGCAAAGCTTATCGTGGTATGCACCCGCAGCGGAGCTACCGCGCGAATGGTTTCCCGCTTCCGTTCACCCAAGCCTATCATCGGTATGACCACCGAGCCTAAGGTTTGGCGTAAGCTGGCACTTTCCTGGGCGGTCACTCCCATCATGAGCGAGGAGTTTCAGTCCACCGATGTGCTGTTCTACCACGCAACCCACTGCGCTCGCAAATCGGGACTTGCTACCTCAGGCGATAAAATAGTTATAACCGGCGGCATCACAAACGGTCAGTCGGGCAACACCAGCCTTATCAAGTTTGAAACTATCAAATAATAGAAAATTACGGAATGACGCGCGTCATTCCGTAATTTTTTACATTTTTTCAAAACCAACCAGCATTCCGCCAAGCTCGGCGTAATAGCTGCACAGTCCGCGGCAGAGATATATTTCCACGTCCGCCTGCGGCATACTTTCAATTATCATCCGCTTGAGCTCATTTGCCGCCGCTTCATTTTTGCAGTGGGCAATTCTCACCTTGGCGCTTTCAAGTCCCGCCTTCTTTAAGTGAGACATTATAGCGTTCAGTCCCTTTGCTTCGCCGCGGCATTTGTTAAGCGGCTCCAGCACACCGTTGTCGCTTGCCTTTCCCACAATTCTGATGCCCAGAATGCCCGCTATCTTTGCGACAGCAGGCGAAACTCTGCCGTTTGCCGCAAAATTTTTCAGCGATTCAAGCATAAATAAAAGTCCTGTTTTTTGACAGTATATTTTTATTTGCTCGCATATATCGTCAAAGGCACAGCCCTCCCCAATAAGCGCTTCGAGCCGCTCGATTATCAGCATCAGTTCAGGTCCTGCCGACAGCGAATCAATGACAAACACCCGTCTACCCTCGTGCTCGTCCTCATACATTTGCTTTGCCGCGCAGGCGGCGTTATAGCTACCCGAAAGTCCGCTTGTAATGGTAACGCAAAAGATCTCGTCTGCATCGCCGAATGTCTCCAGCCAGTCCGAAGCGTTGGGACACGAGGTCTTTGACTTGCCTTTGTATGTGTTAAAATAGCTTAGCATTTCATCCACATCCAGCTCGGCTGTATCCACAAACTCCCTGTCGGACGTAATTATTTTCATAGGTGCCGATGCGAACGTTACGTCTTTCAGCTCCATCACATTCGCGGAGGAATCCGCGACTATTTTAATTTTTCTCATTTCATCTCACGCCTTTCAAATCGTTGGACTAATAATACCTTTTATAACCGCATAAGTCCACCTATTTAACGCTCTCGGCGTTCTACTTTGGGTAGAGCGTCATTCTACTTGGCGTGTACCGACTATATTTCACGCAAAAACAGCGCCGTAATGTCCCTATCCTCCTGTCTTTCACAGCCTACAGCCCCGCCAATCGCCACCGCGTCATAACGGCAGCCCTTTATTTTGTCGGCAAGCGTGCTTATGTATTCGCTGTCAAGGGCGTCGGAATAGACGCGGCATTCCGTCACGCTTCCCTCTTGCACATCAAGCTCCAGCGTAATACCGCCCCAGGAAAAACGGTCTGACAGCTTGTGGGTAAAAGCAGGTGTGCGGTTGTATTTCCATTCGTCCGACTTGAACTCGGCACAAAGAGCCTCAACCTCTTCTGCGCTCGGCATCGCCATCTCAAGAACGTCAAGTCCATATACCTGACCGAAAGCGTTTTTCAACGCCGCCGTCATACTGTCAACGTTTATCTCATCCGACAGCTCGGAAAGATTGACCACTCGCGAGCGTACCGATGCCACGCCCTTCGCTTTCAGCTTTTCGGGATCCACGCTGAGATATTTTTGCATTGCCTCGGTGTCGGTCTTAATAAGAATAGTTCCGTGATGATAGTGATTTTGACCGAACTTATAAAAGGCGTTGCCCGAGAATTTCGCACCGTCGATAAGTATATCGTTGCGTCCGCTGACCTCGGCGCGAAGTCCGAATGTTTTTACCGCCTCGCAGATGACACGGCAGTGCTTGGTTACATCGTAATTGTCAACAGACGCGATAAATGTAAAATTGAGATTGCCCGCATCGTGATAGACGGCACCGCCGCCCGACAGTCTGCGCGCAAGCTTGCCGCCGTCAGCTTCAAGCACGGATACGCGGCACTCTGCCCAGCAGTTCTGGTTGCGTCCGATGACCACGGTGCGCTCATTGCGCCACAAAAACAGCACACACTCATCAGTCGCGGCATTCTGCGTCAGATATTTTTCAACAGCCATGTTGTAATAAACGTCAAGGCTGTCGGATATATAAAGTTTAAGCCCCTGTACCATAATTATCCCCCATAAAAGTCAATTTATTGTACCACCGTCATCGGCGCTTGTCAAGTACCGCGCCACGTATGTAATTACATAGTCAGAAAATTAAAAATCGAGTAATTACGCCTTTTTTGCCGTTGACTAAAAAGCCAAACAAAGTTATAATTAAGATGTAAACAAAAATTCATTACACGATCCCCACGCATACGCCGTGCGGATGTAATTACATAGCAAAGGAGTATTCTGAAAATGGCACAAATGCCCGCCAAAGAAAAAGCGCTTGGCATGTACAAAAAAATGTACACCATCCGCCAGTATGAGGAACGCATTTATTTTCTGTTTCTCGAAGGAATAATGCCCGGAACCATTCACCAGAGTCACGGTGAAGAGGCTTCGGCAGTCGGTATGATATACGACCTGAGAGTTGACGACGTTATGTTCTCAACTCACCGTCCCGCAGGACACGATATAGCAAAGGGTGTTACCCTGCGCGCTATGATGTGCGAAATGTTCGGTAAGGACGAGGGCTGCTGCCGCGGCAAGGGAGGAGCTATGCACACAGGCGACTTCTCGCTGGGTGCTCCCCCCGCAAATGCTATCGTCGGCGGTAACATCCCTATCGCCGCAGGTGCCGCACTTGCATTCAAAATGCAGGGCAAGGACAACGTAGCTATGTCCTTTATGGGCGACGGTGCTACCAACGAGGGCTCTTTCCACGAGACTATGAACGCCGCGGCTGTATGGAAGCTGCCCGTCATTTTCGTCTGCGAAAACAACCTCTACTCCGCAACAACATCCATTAAAATATCCTGTAATATGCCCAATCCCGCTGCTGACCGCGCCGCCGCTTACGGCATCCCCGCCGAAGTGGTTGACGGCAACGATGTGCTGGCTGTAAACGAAGCCGCCGCACGTGCCATCGCACGCGCAAGAGCCGGCGAAGGTCCCACCATTCTCGAGCTCAAGACCTACCGCCGCGGCGGTCACTCCCGTAACGACGCTTGCGGCTACCGTCCCAAGGATGAAGAAAACTACTATCTCAACGAGCATGACCCCGTCAAGATGTTCCGTGAGCGCATACTCGCCGAAGGCGTAGCCACCGAGGACGAGCTGGCAGCCATTGAGTCCCAGGTTGAAGCAGCTATTGAGGACAGCGTTGAGTACGCACAAAAGGCACCCTTCCCGGCACTTTCTGCCGCGGAGTGCGACGTTTATGATGAAGGAGGTAACAACTGATGGCAATTTTGTCTATTGCTGACGCGCTGAAGGCGGCTATCGCAGAGGAGATGCGCCGCGACCCCGCCGTTTACTGTATGGGCGAGGACGAAGATATTCCCGGCGGTATGGGAGGCGCTTTCACTGTAACCAAGGGTATCGGTGACGAATTCGGTTACTTCCCTCCTATCCCCGGTCAGAAAGAGGTTCCGGGCGTAGGTCGCGCTATCAACACACCTATTTCAGAAATTATGATCGCAGGCGTTTGCGTGGGCTCTGCCATGATGGGCATGAGACCTGTCGCTGACCTGCAGTACTGCGACTTCCTGTTCTGCATGATGGACCAGCTGGTCAACCAGGCGGCAAAAATGAGATATATGTCGGGCGGTACGCTGAATGTTCCCATGGTCATGCGTTGCCCCTCGGGCGCTACCAACCGCGGTGCTCAGCACGCGCAGTCACCCGAGACCTATTTTGCTCACGTTCCGGGGCTGAAGGTCGTTTGCCCCTCCACCGCTTATGACGCAAAGGGTCTTATGAAGACGGCTATCCGTGACAACAACCCCGTCATCTTTTTCGAGCACAAGCTGCTTTACGGCTCCAAGCGTAAAGAGGCAGGCGCTATCAATGCGTCAAGCGAGGTTCCGGACGAGGAATACACCATTCCCTTCGGAAAGGCAGCCATCCGCCGCGAGGGCAAAGACGTCACCATCGTTGCCAACCTGCTTATGTGCCACAAGGCAATGCAGGCGGCTGAACAGCTCGAAAAAGAAGGCATCAGCTGTGAGATCATCGACCCCAGAACACTGCTCCCCTTCGACTACGAGACTGTTGTTGAGTCGGTACGCAAAACAGGCAAACTGATGATAGTTCACGAGGACACCTACAACTGCGGCTGGGGCGCTCAGGTAGCATCCTACTTCGCAGAGCACGAGATCTTCCTGCTGAACGCCCCCATCGTTCGTCTTGCGGCGCTTGACACCCCCGTTCCCTTCTCCCCCGTGCTTGAAAACTACGTTATTCCCTCCACCGAAAAGATCGCAGACGCGGCACGTCGGCTTGCTCGTCTGTAATTCAAGGAGAACGATATGATTAAAAAAATTATAATGCCCAGCGCAGGGCAGACCACCGACACCGCAACCGTTGCTCAGATATGCGTCAAGGTCGGCGATAAGATAGGGCGCGGTCACATAGTCGCTGAGGTCGAGACTGACAAGGCAACTCTGCCTGTTGAAAGCTTTGCCGCAGGTTATGTCTGCGCTGTGCACGTAAAAGAATTTGATATTATAGATGCAGGCGCGCTTATGTTTGAGATCGGTGATGAAGCGGATCTTGAAGCTGTGAAGTCGGGCAACACCGCCGAAGAAAAAGCTCTCGAAAACGCAGCAGCTTCCACAGAAGTAGCTTCCACAGAAGCTGCTCCCGCGGAGGCAGCTCCCGCAGATCCCGTTGTTGAGTCTGCCCCCAAATTTGAAGCTGCTCCCGCGCCTGTAAGCGAGTCTGTAGCTCCCGCACCTGTCGCGGCTGTAAAAGCGGCTACTCCCGCCATGCCCTCGGCTAAAAAGCTGGCGGCAGAGCTTGGAGTTGATCTCACGAATGTCCCCGCCTCCAACGGCAGCTTTATCAAGCCCTCTGACGTAAAGGCTGCGGCGGCTCTTATGGCGCGCCCCGCCTCTCCCGCTATCATTTCCGCGCCTGCCGACTTCTCGGCTCTGCGCGATTATATCAGCTACGTTACCGACGTTATCGGTATTCCCTCTGCTGCAGTTACCGTCAAGCGCGGTCACGAGCAGCTTTACTACTGCCAGGCAGGCGTTCAGGACAGAGCCACGGGCGAGCCGCTTCGCTCCGACGCGCTGTACTATATGTACTCCTGCTCCAAGGTAGTTACCTGCGTTGCGGCGCTTAAGCTGCTGGAACGCGGCAAATTCCTGCTGCTTGATCCCGTTTCCGACTATCTGCCCGAATATGCCGACATTGAATACAGCCGCGGCTCTTACTCTCAGCCCGTTAAGCATCAACTACTTATCCGCGACCTGTTCACAATGTCATCGGGCATGAACTACAACCTTGCCACCGCCAACATAAACGATGTAGCCGAGGCTACGGGTGGCCGTTGTCCCACTCGCGAGATCGCACGGGCAATCGCCAAATCTCCGCTGAACTTCGATCCCTCCACACAGTTCCTGTACGGTCTGTCTCACGACGTGCTGGCGGCACTGGTTGAGGTAATCTCGGGTATGCGCTTCTCGGATTTTGTCAAAAAGGAAATATTCGAGCCTCTGGGTATGTACGACTCCTGCTATCACATCGAGCAGGTTGACAAATCGCGCATGGCTGCTCAGTACCGTTACAACGATAAGACTCGCACAGCTCAGCCCATTCCGCTGACCAACAGCTACGTTATCGGTCCCGATTACGACAGCGGCGGCGCGGGCATGATCTCCACACTGCGCGATATGAGTATTTTCGCGGATATGCTGGCTTGCGGCGGCATAGGCGAGACAGGCGCTCGCATTCTGTCCCCCGCCACTATCGATCTGATGCGCGAAAATCAGCTTGACGCGGTTCGCATGGATGACTTCCACCGCGCATTCCCGCAGTTCCGCGGCTACGGCTACGGCCTGGGTGTCCGCACCCACATCGACCGCACCGCAGGCTCACTGGCACCGCTGGGTGAATTCGGCTGGGCAGGCGCGGCAGGTGCTTACATCGGAATCGACCCCAAAAATCAGCTGTCCATATTCTACGTTCAGCATATGCTCAACTCCCAGGAGCGCATAGTTCATCCTCGCATTCGCAACATAGTTTACGCGTCCCTCGGACTTTAAAAAACACAATACAAACGGGCAGGGATACCCCTGCCCTGCGGCATTTAACACTAAAAAAGGAAAAAAATAATGGCAACCACTACAATTTACATAGTTCGCCACGGCGAAACAGACAACAACTACACCCACCGCTTCATCGGAAGCACCGACCACCCCCTCAACGCCCGCGGCTGTGCTCAGGCGGCTTGCCTGCGCGAGCCCTTCTCCAAGCTGCACCTTGACGCAATTTACTCCAGCCCCCGTAAGCGCGCGTACATGACCTCCGAGCAGATAAGAGGCGACCGCGATATGGACATCATTTGCGACGACGGACTTGCCGAGATACACTGCGGTCAGTGGGAAGGACTTAACCGCGAGGAGATCGAAGCAAAGTGGCCGGGCATGATCGACCTGTGGCAGTTCCACCCCGAAGTGCTCGAAATGCCCGACGGTGAGACCTTCAAGCAGGTTCAGGACCGTGCTATTGAAGCAATGATCCGCATCGTCAAAAAGGAACGCGGCAACTGCATCGCCATCGGCTGTCATATGCTGACCATTCAGCTTATTATGGCAAAGCTGCTTAACGTACCGATCAGCGAGGTCTGGAACATGATCCGCATTGAAAACACCTCCATCTCCACCATGAGGATACACGACAACGGTGACGTTGAGATCGTCCGCTGGGGAGACGACAGCCATCTTCCCGAGGAGCTGAAGACAGGCTACGTGCGCATTGCGGGCTTTGTTCAGAAAAAGTACAACGCCGACTACGACGTTATCAAGGTTGAGGGTAGCCACAACTTCCCGCCCTTTGCGCTTTAATTTTACATGAAAGGCAGAATAATAAAATGATAAATCTTCTTGAAAATAAAATAGCCGTAGTAACAGGCTCCGGTCAGGGCATCGGAGAGGCTATCGCCCGCAAGCTGGCAGAGTTCGGCGCGGCTGTTATCGTTACAGATATAAACGTAGAAAAAGGCCAGGCAGTTGCCGACGATCTGGTCTCTCAGGGCTATCGCGCCGCATTCCACAAATTCAACGTAGCCGACTTTGACAACATAAAAAAAGAAGTCGCGGCTATGCGCGACATTTTCGGCCGCATCGATATCTGGGTAAACAACGCAGGCATTACGGGCGTTGCCCGCGTCGAGGACATCACTCTTGACGAATGGGACAGAATGCAGACGCTGGACATCAAGAGCGTATTCTTCTGCACTCAGGCTGTTTTTGAAATAATGAAGGAGCAGAACTACGGCAAGCTGGTCCACATTTCCTCTATGGCGGGCGAGCGCGGCGGTCGTTCCTCCTCCTGCGCATACAGCTCCGCAAAGGCGGCAGTGCTTAATATGTCCAAGTGCTTCGCGCTGTCGGGCGGCGAATACAACATCACCTCCAACAGTGTTTGCCCCGGCAGAACGCTCACGGCTATGGCGCAAGGCCTGTCCTGGCTCACCGACCCCAAGGACGATCCCAAAAAGACCATCCCTCTCGGTCGCTTCGGTCAGCCCGAGGACATCGCCAACGCCGTCCTCTTCCTTGCCTCCGATCTTTCCTCCTACATCACCGGCGACGTCATCGACGTTAATGGCGGACTTTATATGAAATAATTATATAATATGTGGGGGAACTTTTGAAAAAGTTCCCCCACACCCCCTCAAAACTTTTTAACAAAGGGACAAGAATTGAATTCAAAGTTCAACTATCTATAGTTCAGCACCGCCCTGCGCTGCGTGCGGTGCCCTACCGGAAATTTTTTAATATGTAGCTTTTCGCCTCAGCGAAAAGCCACATTATCGTGCTTGCAAAGCACACTTCACTCGTCGGCAACGCCGACGTACTTCACTCCTTCACGTTACTTCACTCATCGCAAAGCGATGCTCAAAACACTCCCCTTTTCCGTCAGCTCCGGTGGGAACACCACGCGGCGCGGCAGAATATTAGGCTTTTGAACACGTTCAAGCAAAAGATCCGCCGCCGTTTGCCCCATAAGGCGGGGATTCTGGCGGTAGCAGGTTATCTCCATGGGGTACGGCATGTAGTCCTTGCTGTAGTCGTCGTTGCATATCACGCTTATGTCCTCGGGAACGCTGACTCCGTTTTCCCGCAAAACGTCCACCATTCCCGCCGCCATAAGCGCCGTCGTGGCAAACACCGCCGTGGCGCGCTGTTCCTTCGGCGTTGACAGTAGTTTTTTACCGAACTCAAAGCCGCTGGAATATTTGCGGTCGCCGTAAAATATTTCGGACGTACCCGCGTCAAGTCCTGCGGCACGCATTGCATCAATAAACCCAAGCGTGCGATTACGGCAGGTTATAGACCCCTCGGGTCCCGCAATGTGGGCAATGCGACGGTGACCTCGGCTGAGCAAATACTGCGTTGCCATATAACCGCAACGGTAGTTGTCCACCGTCACTACGTCGGTGTCAAGAGAACGCAAATAGCGGTTGACCAACACCACGGGAATGGGCGCGCTCTCCAGCAATCGGATAAGCGGCTCGCTTTCAACCACGTTGAGAATAAAAATACCCGTATAGCTGTTGGCAATGGCGTATTCGATAAACGAGCGCTCGGTGCCGCTGTCGTAATCCGTCAGTGAAATGACACTTCGTATTCCCTCCTCGGCAAGACGCAAACGGATTCCGTCGATATACCCCAGCGTTATGGGGTTGTTGAGCTGACCCGCTATTATCATGACTGTGTCGGTATTTTTCATAGCGACGCTTCTGCGCCGCGGACGGGCGTGATAGTCAAGTCGCTCCAGTTCAGACAGAACGTGCTCCCGCGTCTCGGGCGACACACTGCCCTCGTTATTGAGGACTCTCGAAATAGTGGCAGTTGACACGCCGATCTTACGCGCGATCTGCGCAAGTGTTTGTCCCATTTTTATTCTCCCACATTAAATTTTATTTTATTTTACACCATATTACATGCTTTTGTCAATGTAATTTCACGGAAAACAAATGTAATTACTCCCGAAAGGATACCTTAACCATGAAAAAAAGAATTCTGGTATTTTCCGTTGACGCTATGATAAGCGAAGACATCGACTATCTGCGTACAAAGCCCAATTTTCAAAAATATCTCGCAGGCGGCAGTCAGGTGCGCACCATCCGCACAGTCTACCCCTCCGTCACCTACCCCGCCCACGTCAGCATGATGACGGGCTGCTATCCCGAAAAGACGGGCGTGTGCTCAAACTTTGCATTTACCACCAACAGCAAGGAGGACACCTGGCTGTGGTTCAACGAAAACGTCAAGTGCGGCGACATTTTCACCGCCGCAAAAAAGGGCGGCTACTCCACAGGTGCCGTGTTCTGGCCCGTGCTTGGCAACCACCCCGACATTGACTACAACATAAACGAATACTGGATGCCCAAAAAGGGCGACACTCTGCGCTCCTCCTTTGAGCGCGTCGGCGCAAATGAGGAATGTCTGGAAATAATCGAAAGCAACGCCCACCTGCTGCCCGAGTCCTACAAGCTGACGGGACGCAAAAACTTCTGCGTCCAGCCTTACGTCGATAACTTCCTCATCAAAAACGCCTGCGACGTTATCCGCAAGTTTGCACCCGAGGTTATGTTCGTGCACAACGGCACAATGGACAACGCGCGTCACAAAAACGGCGTCCGCGCTGACTGTCTGCCCCGCGAGCTTGACAGAGTTGACGGCTGGATAGGCGACATCGGTCAGGCGCTGGAGGCCGCGGGCGTGTTGGAGCAGACCGACTTTTTCCTTGTCAGCGATCACGGTCAGCGCGATATCAAGCGCACCATCAAGCCCAACGTCTACCTTGCCGACCACGGCTTTATCGAGCTCAACGAAAAGGACAGACCCGTATCCTGGAAGGCGTACTGTCTGTCAAACGCAATGTCGAGTATGGTATTCCTGAAAGATCCCGACGACAAGGAGACCTATGACGCCGTCTACAAGCTGCACAAAGATATGTGCGAGGAAGGCATTTACGGTTTTTCCAAGGTATTTACACGTGAAGAAGTTGAGGAGATGGAGCACCTTTCTGGCGATTTCAGCTTTGTGCTGGAGTCGGACGGCTACACCTCCTTCTCGGATAGCTGCAAGCGCCCCGTAATCCAGCCTATAGACCTGTCTGACTTCCGCTTCGGCGCGGCAACTCACGGATATTTGCCCGATCTCGGTCCTCAGCCCACATTTGTGGCAAAGGGACCGCACATCAAAGAGGGCGTCATCATTGACCGCCGCCCCATCGTTGACGAAGCGCCCACCTACGCAAAGCTGCTGGGCGTCGAGCTCCCCGACGCGCAAGGCTCGCCCATCGACGAGATACTTAAATAAAATAAATTTAAACAAACCGTAAATTTTATATGTACTTTTTTACATTTATTGACATCATAAATGCCATATGGTATACTGATACAGGTAGGATGTTCGCCGTATCCATATTGTATATTAAGGAGGTACATATGAAAAAATTCACAGCGCTTCTGATGGCTATACTGATTTGCGTATTGAGTATTTCGGCTTGCAACACAAATGCCGTCGCCGATGAACCTGCGCGGCTGTCAAGAGATGACATTTCGCACGCACCCGCTTTGCCGACAGAATACGAAGTCGCGCCCGAATATACCTCCGAGGGTATATCGGTAGAAATAGTTGACGACAACAAAAGCTACCCCCAAAATTTCTCAAGCATCGATATCCGTATCTACCGAAGCGATGACAGCCAGACCGAGTTTTACTACTACAGATACGCTTATCTTCAGATCTTGGCAGAGGACGGCACGTGGCAAGATGTATCACTTGTCCGCAATGCCATCTATTATACAATTAACTGGTTTTGCTCTAAAGATAACCAAGGCTTTTTAAAAATTGAAGGCGATCAGATATGGGACGGTGTTGAGTTCGGTCGCCTTGAGATCGGCCGCTACCGCGCCATAGTTTTTGTAGGCAGTGACGCCACTCCCATCTGCGACTATTTTGATATTACAGAATAAAAATGTGCAGTACCGCCGCGGCGGTACTGCTTTTTGAATTATTCTCTTGACAAATCATCCCAACATCGCTATACTTATCTTAAAAGCATTACTTTATTAAAGGAAGATTTATTATGTTTATTACCGTGGATTGCGGATCTACTAATATGCGTTGCCGTCTTTTCGACGGAAAGCAACTGCTTGCCGAGGCAAAACGCACCGCAGGCTGTCGCAACACAGCCTTCAACGGCACGTCGGATTTTCTTCGCGTGTCGCTCAAGGAGTGCATAGACGAGCTGCTGTCCTCTCAAAATCTGACAGAAGCCGACGTTGAAGCTGTTATCAGCTCGGGCACGCTGGCATCCGACGTGGGTATTTACTATCTGCCTCACGCTGTCGCCCCCGTGGGCAAGTCAGAGAGCGCCAACGCCGCCCGGCTTGCCGTGCTTGAGGACATCACATCAATTCCGATACTGTTCATCCCCGGCGTCAAAACTCTGCCTCGCGGCGACGAGCCGGACGACCCGGCATTTTTCGACACACTTGAGTCCATGAGCGGCGAGGAATGCGAGACCTACGGTATTATGGCACAGCTCGGCCTCGAGGGCGACTTCACCATAACCCTGCCCGGATCATATAACAAAGTTTTCAAGGTGGACTCAATGGGACGCATAACCTGGCTTCAGACGGGAATGTGCGGTGAATTTATTGCCGCAATGTCAGAGCATACGCTGCTCAAGCACTCGCTCCCTCACCCCGTCATCAGAAAGCTGATGCCCGAATATCTCATTCGCGGCTTTGACTACGCCAAAGTCCGCGGCGTGTCGCCCTCACTTATCAAAGCAAGAACTACCCGTCTGTTTGCGGACTGGGATCAGGATATGGCTGCCAACTTTTTCATCGGTGCTCTGCTTAAGGACGACATTATGTCGGTCTTTAACGTCTGCGGTGAGCACGGTAAGCTGATAGTCGGCGGCGGCGATCCGCTTCGCTCGGTCTTCGAGCTGCTGCTCCGCCACGCAGGCGCACAAAACATCACCGTCATTGACGACACCACCGCCCGCCTCGCGCCCTCCATCGGCGCTATGATGGTCTACGAGGAATGGAAAAAAATTAAATAAAATATTGAGGGGGACTTTTGAAAAAGTCCCCCTCAAACTCCCCTCAAAACTTTTAACCATTTGGAAAAGTTGTCTCAAATATTCAGAACAAATGGGAAAAAGTTTTCGCCCGCGACTGTTTGCGAAGCAAACTCGCGCAAATCGCGCTTGCGCGTTTGCTTCCTTTCTTCAAAAGGCGGCGCGTACCCTCACGCAGAGGGCGAAACTCCCTCGGCGCTTTTCTTTTTGTTAGCTTTTTCTTTTGCGCCCGTGTCGCCAAAAGAAAAAGCGAAAAACAATCTAGAAAAACTTCAATTATATAAACTTACCACAGCTTATCTTCCGACAGCTCGGAAAAATCTCCGTCACGGAAGCCGACAGCGGCAAGTATCTTTTCCGCGGCGGCGCGGCGGTCGGGGTATTTACCCTCGGGCTTGCCGTG
Organism: Eubacteriales bacterium; assembly: GCA_045586785.1. Taxonomy (GTDB): domain Bacteria; phylum Bacillota; class Clostridia; order Oscillospirales; family CAG-272; genus UMGS1002. Next base: position 26,682 of record JAZNBA010000026.1, read on the forward strand.
ACAATCCGAGCCGTATGTGATCGGAATACCCATTTCAAACAGCTCGCGAAGAAATTCCGCATACTGATAATGAAACTTTTCGCTTGCCTTGCCCGCGCAAACCATGCACACGTTGCACTCAACGTATTTTCCGTTCTCCTTGAGCGCGGCGGCAATATCCATGTTCATAGAACGCGGAATGACGGAAAAGTCCTCATACCACACCGCCTTGCCGTTGTACCACGGATGTCCCAGTATTGTCACGCGCTCGTCGCACGCAAGCCACATCTGCTGACGGTACCATTCATTTATCAAATTTTCAAGGCTGTTGTCCGCGTTGGCGCGATCAGCAACGTCAACACGCCAATGCGCCGCGCCGATGGCATAACGCACGCCGAGCTTTATCAGCTCCTGCTTGGTTGCCGCCAGTTCAATGTCATACGGCGAATCCTGAATGGGCGCGACGTAGCCCTCGCGAGTGCCTGTTTTAGCTATGTAATCAAATTCCGGCTTGGCTATAGGCGTCAGCTCAACACCCAGCATCAGCTCGGGACAGTCTGCCTGCATACGCTTAACGTTTTCCGCCGAGGCACGCAGATCGCCCAAAAACTTTTCATCGTTATAATTCGCGTGGTCAGTGACGCCGAACTTGCGCAGACCTATTTCGCGTCCGCGGGCAATGAGCGTTTCCAGCGGAAGCATTGCGTCATAGGAATATTCACTGTGAATGTGCCAATCGGAATGTATCATATTCGTACCTCACAAAAGCATTTTTTATATTATAACAGATAAATTCGAACAATGCAAGTATTAAGTTCTGCTCAAAAGCTCACAAAGCAACGCCGGCTGTATCTCGGGATACGTCATATTCTGCGGAAGCGCGTCAAAAAACTCTATCCTTTCCATTTCGCTGTGGAGCGTAGCTTCAAATTCCGTTACTTCGGCGCAAAACAGCATACCAAAGCTTTTCTCACCTTTTTTGTTCACTCTGTTTTTGCCCTCGACCGAATAGGCGCAAATTTGGCGCAAATCAAACTCCACCGCTCCCGTCTCCTCGTAAAGCTCACGCCGCGCGGCGTCCTCCGCGCTCTCCCCCGCCTCAATGTGACCGCCCGGAAACTCATATGTATCACGCTCCTTGTGCTTGCACAACACCAGCTTGCCGCGCGAGTGTGCTATGATCACCGAAAAACGTAAAAGCGAGGGGACGATTTCGTCATAAAACTCAATTTTCATAAAAAACTCTCCCTGTGCGCCTCAAAAAACTCAAAATACGTCCGTATATTTTCAAGCTCTGTCCAGCGCCGTTCGCAGACAGGTACAGAATCCAGATCGTATATCTTTACTCCCCTCATTGCAAGCAAAAAAGGCGAATGGGTTGAAATGACAAACTGACATCCGTAAAACCGTGCGGATTGCTCGATAAAATCGGCAAGCTCGCACTGAAGCCTTGCCGAAAGACTGTTCTCAGGCTCGTCCAGCAAATACAGCGCATCGGACTTTATCATATTTGTAAAATATTCAAATGCACTCTCGCCGTTGGACTTACCCCGCGTCTCATTCTTCAATCGGCGCGAAACGTATGCAGAGCGGGTGGAGTGCCGCGCCTCGTTTCGCTCCTTGAGCTCGTCAAGATCGTCCAGCGAGCGCATATTAAAGCGCGGCGATGACGCCCCTTTATATACGCGATATTCTTCAAACAGCTCTTCGCGGCGCTTTTCTACATCCGAATTTAACGCGCGGCTGTCGAGCAGGTAGTCAAAAACATCATCACTTGTAATGATCTGACTGCCTCGCGGAATATCGTCAACCGCGTCAGCCTTACATCGCGCCACGAAATCTCCGTAAAACGGCGTTTTGTTGAACGGCGCACCGCGCTGCAGCTTAAGCTTCTCGGCAATTACGTTCAGCAGAGTTGACTTTCCCGAGCCGTTGCCGCCGTAAAGCATGGTGATGGGCGCGAATGTCAGACTCGACAGCCCCTTAAAAGGAAATATTTTGAAGGGGTACACGTTGTCGCTGTAACACTGCATATCAAGACGTATGTCATCAAGTATCACATCGTCCTCTTGACGCTGTGAGGGCAGACGAAATTCCTTCAAGAATTGCATATTTCAAGTGCTCCTTTTATCTCACCGTAAGAATAGCCGTAACGCACCAAAGCCCCGATCAGCTTGTCAAGCTCGGCGCGGTCCTCGGGCAAGCATTTACATTTCTTGCGTATCAGCTCAGCGCAATTTGCCGTGTAATCGATCTCGCCGAAGCTATCAAACGCCCGGGAAATGACATCATTGTCATATCCGCGCTCCCGCAGCTTGATAATAATGCGCTTTTTGCCGTATTTACGCGCAATGCAGGCGCGTATTACCCCCTCGGCGTCGGCGCATTCGTTTATATACCCACGACGAAAAAGCTCGTCAGCCACGTCCTCAGCAAGCTGCTTGTCATAGCCTCGACGGCGTAGCTTTACCGAAAGCGACTGCCGCGAGTTGGCACCGTAGGATAAAAGATACATACCCCGCCGCATCGCCTCAAAGTGCTCCGCCGCTGTGTCAAGCTGCTCATACGTGTCCGTATCAAGCTCAGCACCCGCGCAAAGCCCCAGATCAGCAAAGACATCCTCGCTCACAACAAGGCTTTTTCGCTCGCTGTGCTCTCCGTCCGATATCAGTATTTTAACGCAAACGCCGCCGCTCTGTAAAGCGGCGGCGTGTGTTATTTTAATTTTCATTATTCGTTATCCATAAGACTGATGTCGAATTCGTCCTCGCCGCCGTCCTCGTCAAGCTCGAATTCGTCCTCAACCACGACCTGTTCGCTCATTGCGCGTATCTTTTCCTCAAGCTCTGCCATAATAACGGGATTTTCCTCGATAATTCTGCGCACATTGTCTTTGCCTTGACCGATGCGTTCGCCGTTATACGAGAACCACGAACCGCTCTTTTTGATAAGCTCCAGCTGAACTGCGTAATCGAATATCTCGGCAGAACGGGAAATTCCCTTGCCGTAAAGTATATCGAACTCGGCAACTTTGAAAGGCGGTGCCACCTTGTTCTTGACTATCTTGCAACGCACGCGGTTACCGTATATCTCGGTGCCGTTTTTCAGCTGGTCCGCTTTGCGCACGTCAATACGGACGGAGGCATAGAACTTCAGCGCGCGGCCACCCGTGGTGGTCTCGGGATTCCCGTAGAAAACGCCGACCTTCTCACGAAGCTGGTTTATAAATATAACGATACAGTTGCTCTTGGAAATGACGGAGGACAGCTTTCTCATTGCCTGCGACATAAGTCTTGCCTGAACGCCCACGGTGGACGCACCCATATCGCCCTCGATCTCGGATCTGGGAACCAGCGCCGCTACCGAGTCGATAACAACGATATCGATAGCACCCGAACGCACAAGTGCTTCGGTGATCTCAAGCGCGTCCTCACCGCAGTCGGGCTGAGAAACAAGCAAATTATTTATATCAACGCCCAGCGCCTTTGCATAGACGGGATCCAGCGCGTGCTCCGCGTCGATAAACGCCGCCTCGCCACCGATCTTTTGCACCTCGGCAATGACGTGAAGCGCAACCGTGGTCTTACCGGAGGATTCGGGACCAAATATTTCAACTATTCTTCCGCGAGGCAGACCGCCGATGCCGAGCGCCATATCAAGGGCAATAGAGCCGGTATGGACCGCCTGCACTTCCATATGAGAATTTTCACCCAGCTTCATAATAGTTCCCTGACCGAAATTCTTTTCCAGCTGCGAGATGGCAGTTTCAAGCGCCTTGAGCTTCTCAGCCTTGTCGGTGTGCGGTGTTACGGGTGCTACTGTTTTTTTAGTCTGCTTCATAATATATATCTTCCTTTGCAACGGTTTTTGTCGAATACATTATACACCGCACATATACATTTGTCAATAGGTTTTGCAAATATATTTTTCCGAAAACGGAAATTATTTTTTATTTGTATCAATAATGGCATTTTTTTAAAGCAGATATTTTCCAAAACAGAGTCAACGCATTGACAAATTCACTCCTGCGCAATTGTTATAATATTGATAGGTTTATTTTTCTTCTCGGCATATTTTACAGTGTACATCGTTCCTCTCGATTTTCCATCCCATACCACAAGCACCTCGTCTGACATATCAACCATGTACTCATTGCGCTTCAAAGGCGCAGCTTTACCATACAGATCATATCTCGGACGAATAATCATTTTGGATATTCTGTTATCATCGGCATATTTTTCTGCAATGGAATCCACTCCATTCGCTCCCCCGCTTATTATTAGATCAACACTATCAGGGATATAACTCGATATATCAAACCGCTCTATACTTCGCGACCCAACGATCAAAAGCTTCACAATAAACCTCCAAGAATAATTACTATATTACACCTATAGTTTCCTATATTATATCATATATTATTTGGGTTGTAAATAAGGTATAATATATTTGACATTTACTTTGAGGTTTGTTAAATATGCGAGAAAGCCAATATAAAATGAATTTAATAAAGATAGGGCTCAAAATTGCCTATTATCGTAAGCTTCAAGGCATGACCCAAGAGGAACTTGCCGAAGCGTGTGAGTTATCATCCGGATATATTTCTCAACTTGAAGGGCCGGGAAGTTATTTTTGTCCATCTTTAAAAACATTATTTAAAATAGCCGAAGCTTTAGGTACAACAGTATCTAAATTAACCGATATAGATGATTAAAAGCCGTGAATGACGCATCATTCACGGCTTTTATTTTATTTTATCTCAAATCCTGCTTCTATCATAGTCTCGGTAGCAATGCGTTGCACTCTCTCCACCATTTCCTCAGAGATCTCGGTGTCGAAGTCGCGATAGCTGTTGCCCTGTATGCTCTTGCCGGTAAACGCCATAAACCACATACACGCCAGCATATAACGGGAGTGCCCCTGATGGCAATGGAAACCGTCGCGGTATGTTTCATCGCCGATCTCTTGATACAGCTTCCACATAGCACGTCCCGACGGAATAACAAAGTGCGCATTTATTGCCTCTGCCGCCCGCTCATACGCATCCTCAATGGCGGGAAGCATCTGCTCGGGTGTCTCAAAGGGTGTCATCTTGAAGCGCTTACATTCATGCGAGAATGTCCAGGTCATCTGCATAACCAGCTTTGCGGGCGGGCACAAACGGCGCACGTAAGCCGCAAGCTCGGACAGATAGGGCTGATATTTGTCATACTCTCCGCTTTGGGGACTGCACTGCTGCATTACAACATAATCCCACTCATCCATGAGAAGCGCGTGCTTGAGTGACACAAACAGTCCTGTACCGTGACCGTTGATCTCATACGCATACGCCGCCTCCTCGGACAGCATATTTCTGTAATGGCGGTAAAGCGAGCAACCGCCGATGTAAAGATTGACTACCTTGAGCTCCTTGCCGCCTGCGCGGGAAACGCCGTAAATATATCTGGCGGAGTCTGTACCGAAGCTGTTGCCGATTATAAGAATTTTCTTCATTTTATTTTATCCCCCTTATTAAACATCGTCGTTTATAACTTTTTCCATATATTGCTCTTTGGTTATCAGCACACGGCGCGGCTTGTTACCCTCAGCGGCGCTGATATATCCAAGCGCCTCCATTTGGTCAAGTATCTTTGCTGCGCGTCCATAGCCCACCTCAAGTCTTCTCTGCATAAGCGAGGTGGATATCTTGCCGCTCTCGATCGCGAGCTCGATAGCGTCACGCAGCTTGGGGTCGGTGTTGTCACCCTCCACATCCTCGATGTTGGCGGTGGAGGCAGCGGCACCCTTCTTATTTCCGCAACGCGCGGCGGCTTCCTCGATCTGCTTAATAAACTCATCATCGTAATGTGCCGCAGAGTTGTTTGCCTTGATAAACTCGACGATATTCTCAACCTCCATGTCACCGACAAACGCGCCCTGAACACGGATAGGCTTCATTGCACCAACAGGCGCGAACAGCATATCACCGCGTCCGATCAGCTTCTCGGCACCGCCGATATCGATAATGGTTCGGGAGTCTACCTGCGAGGACACCTTGCAGGCAATACGGGAAGGAATATTCGCCTTGATAAGACCTGTAATAACGTCAACAGACGGACGCTGAGTACCGATAATAATGTGAATACCCGCGGCTCTCGCCTTTTGCGCCAGACGACAGATCGCCGTTTCAACATCGTCGGATGCCGTCATCATAAGGTCGGCAAGCTCGTCAATGATAATAACAATTCTGGGCATGGGAGTGAGGTCGGGATCATTCTCGGCAAGACGGTTATAGTTGGTAATATCGCGGACGTTGCACTCCTCGATAAGCTCGAAACGGCGTTCCATCTCGGCAACGGCAGTTGCAAGCACACCCGCCGCCTTTTTGGGATCGCTGACCACGGGAACGTAAAGGTGAGGAATGTCCTTATAAATATTGAACTCAACCTTTTTGGGGTCAACCAGTATCAGCTTGACCTCGTCCGGCTTTGCCTTGTAAAGCAAGCTGATGATAAGGCTGTTTATGCACACCGATTTACCCATACCGGTCGCGCCCGCAATAAGCAGGTGAGGCATTTTGTCGATGTTGAAATAAATAGGTTTACCCGCAACGTCCTGACCGAGACATACGGCAAGGCGGCTGGGGGTATCCATAAACGTCTGCGACTCGATCAGCGAACGCAGATATACGGTTGCCTGATGCTGATTGGGCACCTCGATACCAACAGCAGACTTGCCGGGGATGGGGGCTTCAATACGGACGCCGGCTGTCGCAAGACTCAGCGCGATATCGTCAACAAGGTTTGCAATGGTACGGATACGCACACCGTCATCGGGGCGAAGCTCGTAACGTGTAATTGTAGGACCGCGTGAGTAGCTGATCTCCTTGATGCGCACGTTAAAGCTCTTAAGCGTGTCCATAAGACGTCTTGCGTTTTCACGCAGCTCGGCGGCGAAATCCTCTTCTCCGTCGTTTGAGGGCTGTGCCAAAAGCTCATAGGGCGGGAATACATACTCTGCCTGCTCTTCAGCAACCGGCGGCTCCTCGTCGGTCTCCATCAGCTCCGAAATATCCTCAACATCGGTAATAAGGCCTAACTTTGCCTCATCCTCATCGCTCTCAGCAGCCTTGGACTTGGCTGCGGCTTTCTCGGACGCCTCCGACTTAGCCGCGGACTTTTTCGGCTTTGCGTTGCCCTGTAAAATATCATTGAGGTCGTTGAAATCCTCATCACGCTTCAACTGCTCTGCCATTGTAGACTCGGCAGGCTTTTCAAGGGGGATAGGCTCCAACACCTTCTTTTCACGGTCCTCGGTGGGAGTGAGCTCTACGACAGCTTCCGCCGCCGTAGGCTCAGGCTGCACATCGTTCAGCGGGATAGTGCCTGTCTTGGAGTTTGTGACAACGCCCTGTGCCGCAACCTCGGCATTTTCACCTACGACATCACTGTCGTCATCTGTAAACACCGCTTTTGCGGGTTGCTCTTCTTGCTCTTTTTCAAGTATCGCGTGACGGCGACGGCGGTCGTCTTCTTCTTTTTTGCGTTGCTTCTCTGCTCGCTTATCAGCCTTTTGCTGCTTGCGCGAGAGGACGGGCTCGTCATCCTCATCCTCAAGCTCTGCCGCCTGTGCCTGTCTTTCACGACGGCGATCAGAGGATTTTTTGATCTGATAACGAATATAAAGCGCAATGGCGCGCGGAGTCGTTCCGAACAGAAACATAAGCAAAATAAATATTCCTGCGCCGAGAACTATAAGTGAGCCGACAATGTTGAGCAGTCTGTAAAGCAGCTCGCCTAAAACACCGCCCAATACACCGCCGCCGCGAAGACCTATCGCGGTGTTCCACAGCGCGGACACATCAAAACCTACCGAACCGTCCACACGAATGGTTATAACATGAACAAGCGCCGACACCGCCAGCAACGTCAAAAGCGAAAATGTCAGCTTAAGCGGAACCAGTCCCATGTCAACGTATTTACGCCAGAAAAATGCGAGGTTGAACAGTATCAGCGGCAAGAAAAATACAGGCCAGCCGAACAGTCCGCAAAACACATTGTTGACCCATTCGCCGGCAGGGCCTACAGCATCTGCCGCTTCAAACAAGTTGACGCACAGGAAAAACGCCGCTAAAAGTACAGCCAAAAAGCCTATTATAAACGGCAAAAATTGATGTATGAATTTTGCGGACGGCTGCTCGGGAACCGCGTTCTGTATCGGCTCGCGAGGCTCGCCCGAACGGCGCGATGACTTTGGAGCATCTGACTCACGCGCAGGCACCTTTTTGGGTGACTCAAGACGCGGTGTGTCCTTGTTCTGCTTTGCGTTTGATTTTTTTGATTTATTTTTGTTTTCTGCCATGTAAACATCCTTTCCGATATTTGTGACAATCGCACAAATGCATTATATAAGGCGGCACGGACTATACTATTATCATTCCGTGACGTGATTTTCAATATTTATATTATAACATTATAATCCAAGTATTTCAAGTAAGCACGCGCATAGTTTTCATTTTGTTAACAAACAGAGGTGTATTTATGACAAAAACCGCAAAAAATATATCATTTCTCGCCGTCTCGGCACTTGCGGCGGGGCTTGTCAACGGTCTGCTGGGTGCCGGCGGCGGCATCGTGGTGGTATGGGTGCTGTCACGAGTGCTGGCGCACAGTCTCACCGACCGCCGTGATGCTTTTGCCAACGCGCTTACGGTCATGCTCCCTATATCCGCGATATCCGCCGCCATGTATGGTATGCGGGGCGCAGTGGACCTCCGCGAGCTGGACATTTTAATACTTCCCGCCATAGCAGGCGGCTTTATCGGTGCTTTGGTGCTTGATAAAATAAACACAAAATGGCTGCGGCTGCTCTTTGCCGCCATCATAATTTATTCGGGTCTTACCATGCTTTTTTAAGGAGAAAAAATGAGAATAATATTTGACGTTATCGCAAGCTTTGTAATAGCGCTGCTGTCGGGAATGGGAGTGGGCTCTGCCGGACTTTTGGTGGTCTGGCTCACCGCCACCACATCAATCTCGCAGTTGACCGCTCAGGGACTCAATCTTTATTTTTTTCTGTTTTCCGCAGGAGCGTCGCTGATAGTACACATACAAAAAAGAAAAATATTCTGGAGCGTTGTTGCGCTCATGATATGTGTAGGCAGTGTGGGGACGCTGGCGGGAAGTGCGCTGTCGGCTCGTCTTGATCCGATGCTTTTGCGTCGTGCCTTCGGCGGTATGCTGGTCGTTTGCGGAAGCGCCTCGCTTTATGCCGCGATCCGAAGCCAAAATACAAAAAAATTGCTTGAAAAGTAAAAAATCAAGTGCAAAAAATCGTCAAAGCCCTTTACAAACAAAAAGCTTTGTGATATAATATATGTTGTATAACGTTGGCTCGGGATTCGGATACAGCCGCACAGCGGCACTTCACCAACCGATTTCTGTGTCAATGAATAAAAGAAAGGTGAAAACAAAAATGACAAGAGAAGAAAAGCAGGCAATTATCGATCAGTATGCCACCCACGAGGGTGACACAGGTTCTCCCGAGGTACAGGTAGCGCTTCTGACCTACCGCATCAAAAACCTCACCGAGCATCTTAAGTCCAACAAGCACGACAACCACAGCCGTCGCGGACTGCAGAAGATGGTTGGTCACAGAAGAAATCTGCTGAACTACCTGATGAAGACCGATATTGAGCGTTACCGCGCTATTATCGAAAAGCTTCAGATCAGAAAGTAATAACGGTAATTGTAAAGGAGTGACGGGCGGGATGATTCCGGCTCCTCACTCCTTACTCTTTTTTCACACAAAGGTAACATTCTCGCGTCGGATTAGCAGTTAAATATGCGTCGGAAGCTCCGATGTATATTTAAGTGCTAAACCTCCGTGAGATGTAAATAAAAAATCTAATGGAGGACAAAAAATGTCTCAAAACATCAGCACACCCATGCAGTTTAAAAACTACAAGGTTTTTAACTACACACTTGCCGGCAGACCTTTGGTTATCGAGACCGGTAAGATCGCAGGTCTTGCAAACGGCTCCGTGCTTATCCGCTACGGCAACACCGCAGTTCTCTGCTGTGCCACCGCATCCGCTAAGCCCCGTGACGGCATCGACTTCCTGCCCCTCTCCGTAGACTTCGAGGAGAGAATGTACGCCGCAGGCAAGATCCCCGGCGGTTACCTCAAGCGTGAGGGCAAGCCTTCCGAAAAGGCTATTCTCGCGTCTCGCGTTATCGACCGCCCCATTCGTCCCCTGTTCCCCAAGGATCTCCGTAATGACGTAGCTCTGACTCTCACAGTTATGTCCGTTGATCCCGACTGCTCTCCCGAGATCACTGCTATGATCGGTGCTTCCATCGCTCTGTCCATTTCCGACATTCCGTGGAACGGCCCTATCGGCGGTCTGTTCATGGGTCTTGTTGACGGCAAGATCATCGTCAACCCCACCGAGGAGCAGCAGAAGAAGTCTGACCTCCAGCTCACCGTTGCCGCTTCCATGAACAAGGTCGTAATTATCGAGGCAGGCGCTAACGAGGTTGACGATGACACTATGTTCGAAGCTATCATGACCGCGCACAGAGAGATCAAGGACCTGCTTGGCTTCATCAACGCTATCGTTGACGAGATCGGCAAGCCCAAGTTCGAGTATCCCTCCTGCGAGCTGGATCATGAAATGTTTGATAAGATCTTCGATTTCTGCGAGAAGGACGTTATGTTCGCTCTCGACACCGATGACAAGAATATCCGCGACGAGCGCATGGTTCCCATTCAGGACGCTATCATGGAAAAGTTCGGCGAGGAATATCCCGATCTGACCATTCAGCTTCCCGAGGTCATCTATAAGATCCAGAAGAAGATCGTTCGCCGCTGGCTGCTTGTTGACAAAAAGCGTGTTGACGGCCGCCGTATGGACCAGATCAGACCTCTGGCTGCAGAGGTTGGCATTCTGCCCCGCACACACGGTTCGGGTCTGTTCACCCGTGGTCAAACTCAGGTACTTACCGTTGCTACTCTCGGTATGCTCTCCGAGGCTCAGATGCTGGACGGCATTGACAATGAAGAGTCCAAGCGCTATATGCACCACTACAACTTCCCCGGCTACTCCGTAGGCGAAGCAAAGGCTGTCCGCAGCCCCGGCCGTCGCGAGATCGGTCACGGTGCGCTTGCTGAGCGTTCTCTGGTTCCCGTACTTCCCTCCGAGGAAGAATTCCCCTACGCTATCCGCCTTGTTTCCGAGGTCGTTTCCTCTAACGGTTCCACCTCTCAGGGCTCCGTTTGCGGTTCTACCCTTGCTCTTATGGACGCAGGCGTTCCGATCAAGGCTCCCGTTGCGGGTATCTCCTGCGGTCTGATCACCGCTGAGGACGGTAGCTGGGACACCATGCTCGACATCCAGGGCCTCGAGGACTTCTACGGCGACATGGACTTCAAGGTTGCAGGTACTCACAAGGGTATCACCTCCATTCAAGTCGGATCGTAGCCATGTCGTTCTGTGAGCCAAGGAGTTGTCCTAATATGTTGTCTTCCTAAGACCGCTTGGCCTCCGACTTGGGACACCATGCTCGACATCCAGGGCCTCGAGGACTTCTACGGCGACATGGACTTCAAGGTTGCAGGTACTCACAAGGGTATCACCTCCATTC
>JAZNBA010000027.1:0-10530 GCA_045586785.1 Eubacteriales bacterium
GACATGGCTACGATCCGACTTTCTCATCACTCTCTACCGTAGCAAAGGCGATGTTGCTCTCGATGGTGTCGCTGAACAGGAAGTTATCCTGTGGAACGTAGGCAGCGTTTTCGCGCACGGTATGGATCGGAATATCGTTGACGTCGTGGCCGTCAAGGAACAGCGTTCCGTCGGGCACGTTGTAGGTCCGAAGTATCAGATCGACCAGAGTGGTCTTACCCGCACCAACGTTTCCGATAATACCTACGTTTTCGCCGGCGTTTATCTTTACCGAGATATCGGTAAGCGCGTCATATTCCGCACCGGGGTAGCGGAATGTAAGATTTTTGAATTCTATGTTGCCTGCGATATCGGTGCAGTCAACCGCGTCCTCGCGGTCACGGACGGTTATCTCTTGGTCCAGCAGATTGCTGATTCGTTCAAGCGAGGCACGTCCGCGGGAGGTCATATCTATAAGCTCGCTGACTGCCATAATGGGCCATACCGTTGCGGTGAAATAGCCTATGAACTCAACAAGCTGACCTGCGTTGAATACGTCACTGTAAACCAAGTATCCTCCGTAGCCCAGTATTACGCATACGACAGACTCAACGAACAGCGTGACCGAAATGTTGAGCTTGACCGAAAGCTTGGTATAATCTACGTTTGTTATTTCATTGTTGCGGTTGAGCTTGCGGAAACGCATCAGCTCGACACCTTCCTTGACAAATGCCTTTATTACCGCAATTCCGGCAAAGCTTTCCTGCGCGAAATCGGAGAGCGCAGAGAATGCTTCCTGACGCTGATCCCATTTTTTCTCTATGTACTTTCCTACGATAAGTCCCCCGCTGAGCAGAAATGTCATGGGGATAAGAGAAAACAAGGTAAGCAGCGGATTCATACGAAACATTTTGTAGATTGCGAGGATGCCGAGAAACATGGCGTCGCCCAGCATTAGTATGCCCATTCCGAAGCAGTCCTGAACTGTTTCAAGGTCGTTGGTGAACAGCGACATAAGCGAACCGACCTTATTGGCGTGATAATATTGCTGAGAAAGATCCTTGCAGTGATCAAACATTTTTCCGCGCAGGTCTACTTCAACGCGGATGCCAGCGCCGAAAAAGCAAATACGCCACAAAAAGCGTCCGATCACCATTCCAACTACAATAAATATCATCGGCAGGCAGATGTGGTCCAGCAGGAATGTCATGTCAAATTTGACTAACTCGCCCTTGTGCATAACTTGTCCGTCGTTTATTCCGTTTATGACCAACTGATAAAGTCCCGGCACCAGCAATTGAATATAGTCTACCAATACAAGTGACAGAATGCCGAGCAAAAGATGCGGCATATATTTAATATAATATTTGTTTATGTGCTTTCCGAAAAGCATATATTTAAGATCTCCTTATCTGTTGCGTGTGACAAGATTTTAATAATTATAGCATGGTCGCCTACGTTGCGCAAGCGACCATTGGTTTAGTTATGCGGCATCGGGCTGCTGATAAATGATGCAGAAGTCTATGCGGTGTAATATTTCGCTGCCGCTATGGTTGAAGGCTATGTAATAGGTGTCATTTACCCAGAACATACTTTCGGATTCCATATCAATGGGGACTGTTATAACGGTAGCGTAGTTTCCGTCCCAATCGTAGACCTGCAGGATATTATCATTTTTGCCGCTCATGGGGAAGTAGATATAATCTTCGTCCGAGCCCATGCCCTGTGCGGTATAGCCGGTACCTGTGATGCGCGAGTAAGACTTTACGTGCTTGAGTTCTGCGGTCATCATATGAAGTGTGGAGCCACCCTGACTTATTGCGTAGCTTCCGCGACCGACGCTGTAGGTTATGGCACCCGATCCGTGGGTGATATTTACGTCTTTAATGAAGGTGAGGGTATCGGGGTCAACTATGGTAAGTATTTTGCCTTCGCTCTGACCGTGTGCTACCACGAGCTGATTTTGGGCGGTATCAAATGTCATGTCATTGGCGTGGCCTAAATCAAGAACATCACTTTTCGCAACAAACGTGCCGTCATCAAGGCGATATTTACAGATAACGGAACCCGTATCGTTTGAATTGCGAAGCGCGAAGTAGGCGTACGTGCCGTCGCTTGCCGCGCCCTGACCGATCTTGTACTGATCCACACCCTTGCAGGTTATAACGCGCTCATCTGTGCTTGTGATGGCATAATTGCCCTTTATCATTTCGGGCAGGGTCATTTTTGCGCCGCGTGTGACGGTGAAGCAGTCCTCCTCGCCGATCACCAGCTTGCCTTCGGAGCACAGCGATGTGTTTTTGAGTATGCGTTCAACAAAGTCGAACAGTGCGAGCACTGTCATATTATCGTCCGTGCCGATTATGACCAGCTTGTTGTTTTTGATGGCAACGGCATAACTGTTTTCGGCAAGAGAGTTCAGCACCTCTATACTCTCGGCGCGGTTGGTGTGACCGATAAGAATTTCGGCGTTGTCATTCTGTACCGATTCAGGCTCACCGCGCTCCCAGTCGGTGTTAAGCATAAACGTGCCGCCGGTATATTCCGAAATTGTTTTAAACATATTTGTTACGGATTTTGTAATTGCATCCGATGAATCGTCACTTCGTATAAGCTTGAAATCGCTTTTTTTGCCGTCAAGCAGTGTGAGGCTGACAGGGGCGGGCACTGTTGTCTCGAGTGCCTCGGTCGTTGTGTCCTGAACGATTGCGGCGGTGGTAGTGTCCGCAACTGAATCCTGCACATCGTCGGCAGGACCCGAGCAAGAGGTCAGCATTACGGGAAGCAACATAAATGTAGCTGCCGTTGTGCACAATATACGTTTTAACATGGTAGTTAATCCTTCTTAAATATTAATTCATTGTATTGTATCATATAATATAGGAAGTGTCAATAAACTTTAGTAATAAAAAAACAATTACCTCTTGTCATAGTTAGCAAATGTGTGTTATAATTAGCACATAAACACATTCGGAGGTTTTTATGAAAAAAATAATTCCGGCAATGCTTATTGCGCTGGTGGCTATGCTTGTGCTTGCATCGTGTGATTCGAGCAGCGGTATGCCGCAGGACACCACAACTCAGACTGTAAATAATGATACTCAAGCTGTTGATACAACTGTCGGTGCGGCAGACGATACGGATGGTACTGCCGAGGTAACGACAGCCGAGCCCGAGCCGCTTCCCGATTTCGTGCTTACACAGGAGAGTGTTGTTGACACAAATTCATATAAAGAATATAAGGATTTCAATAATCTGGCACAAACGAGCTATCTTGTGCCGGGTCTTAACCAGAAGATAGTTCCCCAGGGAATGGATATTTGGGCAGCAAAGAACTGGTTGATGATATCCGGTTACTTTTCGGAAGCCTCCGTGTCGGATTGCTCAATGTTAGTTGCGATCGATATGGCAACGGGTGAGCTGGCTGCTGAATACAAGATCAAGAATCAGGACGGCTCCAACCATACCGGTCACGCAGGCGGTGTTGCTGTAACTCCCAAGAATTTGTTTATTTCAACAGGCTCACAGCTGCTTCGTATACCGCTGTCGGATATTGAAAAGGCGGGCAGACAAGGAGACTTGCGGATAGTTGACGCTGTCAACGTGCCTGCGCGTGCGTCGTTCTGTAACTATTCTGGCGGCTATCTTTGGGTAGGCGATTTTTATTACGGAACGTCGTATCCTACCGACGAATACCGCCATATGAAAAACCGAGAGGGTAAGACTTACTACGCGTGGAGTGTGGGCTATAAGCTGGACAGCAGTGCGGATAATGAGTTTTCAAGCTCCAAGTGGAAAGAGGGCATGGACTATGCCACTCCCGATATTATACTGTCCATTGATCAGAAGATACAAGGATTTGCGGTGGTATCGGACAAGTATATAGCACTCAGTCAGTCGTACGGAAGAACAAACGATTCCAAGATAATGCTGTACGAAAACGTAATCGGTACAGCCCCGCACAGCCGCGCCGTGCTTAACGGCAAGCAAGTACCCGTATTTTTCCTTGACGGCAAGATAAACCGTGAATTTTACGACGCGCCTCCCATGTCCGAGGGACTTGCTGCGCGGGACGGCAAGCTGTATATATTGTTTGAATCCGGTGCTGAGAAATACCACCTTGGCGGCGGTAAGAATCCTACGGACAGAGTCTGGGAAATGACAATGCCCGAGTGATGAAAATCTGAAAAATAGATTAAACTATTCATAACGGTGCTTTAAATAAATTTGCATCATTGACATTTAGTAAAAGCATCAAAGGATTTTTTTTGGATGATGAAAAAAGACTTAAAAACAAAACTGATCAGCAGAAAGGTCAAAAAGCCCGATCCATTCCTGAGTTCACTTGTAATGTGGGGGTTGGGGATTGTCAACAAGCTGTATAAGGTCAATTTCAGCTATGATTATGATGCGTCCTGCATTAAAGATCAGCCGACGATACTGCTTTCATCCCATGCTTCAAGACTGGAATTTATTTATACGGTCTACGGCTTCAAGCGCCGGGATATCAATATAGTCTGCGGACATCAGAATATACTTCAAAAGGGTATTTATCATATATTGCTCAGGCTGGGCGTAATATCAAAGTATTTATACCAGCCCGACATTGCCTGTGTAAAAAATATGCTAAGAGTTCTCAAGCGTAACGGCGCTATCGGACTTTTTCCCGAGGGTATTCAGTCAACCGGTGGTAGTACACATCCCATAAATCCCGCAACCGCGCAATTCATCAAGCGCAGCAAGGCAAATATCGTGGTGTGTACCACCAATGGCGCCTATCTTGCCACCAACAGATATTCCTCTGATCGCAAAAAAGGGTATATAGGTGTCAGCTACAGCCTGCTTTTTACTCCCGGGATGCTTGAACAGCTCAGCGAGGAGCAGATCTACAAGCTGATCATGGAAAAGATCAGCTATAACGATTTTGCCTACAATAAGGTGGCGCGCAATAAATACGTCGGCAAAAAGCCCAATGCGTACGGGATAGATAAAATACTTTATAAATGCCCCGACTGCAAGCAAGAGTATACCCTGTGTGTGGAGAACGATACCGTAGTATGCAAAAATTGCGGCTTGCGAATACGGGTAAATGAATATTACGATTTGGTTGATATCAATGGCGAATTGCTTCCGTTCGATATAGACGAGTGGTATAAATGGCAGCGCAGATGCGTTGCTCAGCAGATCAAGGATGACGGCTTCAAGCTGACCATGAATGCGAGTCTGTGCACTCTCCGCTTGGACAAATTGAGAAAACCGCCCAAGGACAGAGCTCTTTTATCCGTGGGTACGGTAAGTCTGACGAATCGCGGACTTTGCTTTGAGGGGACACTTGACGGTCAAAAAGCCGACTTTGATTTCAGCGCGAGAGAAATATATTCACTTACCTTTTCGACAAAGGGATATTTGGAATTTTATCACAACAACGATTATTTTATGATAATTCCCGACCAAAAAGATAAATGCCTTATCAAATGGACTCTGGCGGCAGAGGAGATACACAATCTTTACGATGAAAAATGGAGAGCTGTCTGCGCGGATGTTTACGATTACGGCAAAGGAGACATATTATGAATAATTCAAAAGAAATTGATGTAAAAGTAAAATTCGGACTTAAAAGCTTTATCACTGTCGTTGCGATATTGCTGGTAGTTTTGATCGCCGTTGGAGTTCTCAGCTTTGTAATTCCTGCGGGACGGTACACTATCTATACCACCGATGAGTCCAAGGCTGATCAACCGTTTTATCGGTATACTACCGATGAGGAGCTGAACAAGCAGATCGTGGTGGACTCCTACCGCCAGCTGAGCAGGGAGGAAAACACATCCCGTCTTCCCGTATACCGTTGGCTGACATCGCCGATCGAGGCTATAATTTTTGGAAGCAACAGCGCAAATATACTAATGATCATTGCGCTCTTACTGGTGCTTGGCGGTACTTTTAAGGTGCTGGAGGAAAGCGGAGGACTTGTTTCGCTTGTAAGAGTGATCATGGTCAAGCTTCATTCAAAGCGCTTTGCTTCAATTTGGGCTATTACGGCGGTTATTATGATACTGTCGGCTGTGTTTGGTCTGCAGGAGCAGCTGCTCATTTTATATCCCGTATTTGCTATGCTTTGCATAGCGCTTAATTGGTCGAGATTTACGGCTATTTCGTTTGTTCTGATAGCTTCGGGTGTTGGTTTTACCACGGCGATCACAAATCCTTTGACAATAGGAACGGCGTCGCTGGCTGCGGGAGTGAGCATTACCGATGGTATGTGGTACAGATGCATTATTTTTTGTGTAATGTATGTGGTTACGTCAATGTTTTTGGTGTATTTAGCTAAGCGCGACGAAAAACAGGCGGTAGAAAAGTTTGACGTTCAAGGCTTTGTGATGGTATCCGAGCAAGAGCATACCGAGGACGTCCGCAAGTCAAAAATGATTATTGCGCTGTTTTCTATTGCGCTTTTGTCGGTTATCATAACGACATCGATAAGCGCGCTCAGATCCCTTGCGATGGTATTTATGGCTGTTGCATTTATCGTAGGTACGGTTATTATCGGTAAGCTCTTATTGGGCTCGTATAAGCGTCTTGGCAAGAGCTTTATAATGGGAGT
This sequence comes from Eubacteriales bacterium, assembly GCA_045586785.1. Lineage (GTDB taxonomy): Bacteria > Bacillota > Clostridia > Oscillospirales > CAG-272 > UMGS1002. The sequence goes on from JAZNBA010000027.1 coordinate 6,581, forward strand.
CAAGGATGTTCTTCCCTCCATCGTAATAATTCTAATCGCTTTCGGTATTACCTACATAGCGCAGCAGGGCAATATATTGCATACGATATTCTATTATTTCTACAATACCGTAACAAATATGTCGCCTTATCTTGCGGTAATTATTTTGTATGCGTTCGTGCTCATTATTGAGTTTTTCATCCCCAGCGCGTCCGCAAAAGCCGTTCTTATCATACCCATGCTTACTTTAGCACCGATAGAGGGTGTCAGCAAGACAGTTATCATACTGACGTATTTGTTTGCCGACGGATATACCAACGTTCTGTACCCAACCTGCGGCACGCTGCTGGTAGGTCTTGGACTTGCCAATGTAAGCTTTACGGAGTGGTTCAAGAAAACCATAGTGTTCCAGCTTTGCTTGCTCTGTATATCGATCGGATTCTTAATGCTTGCGGTGTTTATAGGGTTGTAATTTAAAAGGTCAATATAAGTTGGAATTTTTGCCGTATTTGGTGGTGCTGTACTTTGTTTTTCTTACGAATTTATATGTTACTCAAGCAAATAAAAAATATAATAATTTAAAAAATATGAGGATGCGATATGAAAAAAGCCATATTGATTTTAGTTTGTTGTACAATGCTTGTTTTAACAATTTCGTGTAATGCTAATGACAATTCAGTTCATCAAACCGATACGTCAAGTCAAAAGGAAATTGCTCCCGTTACCTCTGAAACGTCTCAGTTGGATCCGTTGCCATATAGTAATTTGACAAAAAAAGCATCGATATGGCGAGATAAAGAAAGTGAGTTATATATTATATACATTAAAGAATGGGACGTCTATCGATATCTCCCGAATTTGTCTTCAAATAATTCGTTGTATTTCAATGATAACTGTATTGTGGTTGACAGTGAAACAGCTACAGTTTCGGTTATACATCAATATGGAAAAAATGACGAACCAACAATCATTACATATCACTTCAACAGAAATGACGAAAACGTCCAATCGCACTCCGTTAAACTAAACATCAAGGCAAATTCGGAACAGGATACGTTCTTTGTCAATATGCATAACGCAGATCATGGATATTTCTTTTTGACGCCCAACATGTCCGGGTCTATGGATGAGCGTATGAGTGGCGTCCACAAATGGCCGTTGTTTATGTTTGAAACAACCGATGGAGGAAAAAGTTGGAATCAGATCTCAACAAATGTTCTCGACCATAACACCAGTGACTATATCAATATTTTAAAGTTTGTTTCGCCTCAGGTCGGTATTATAAGTTTTCGAGATTTATGGGCAGTGGAGCTTTTTGACCGTACCTATTTGACCGTTGACGGCGGATTGACTTGGAATCATATTTCGCAATTGCCTCATAGTGAGATGGTGACATGGTATTCAGAAGTCATTGACTTGGAGTATATCGATGATCGTTATTATCTGAAAGTAAAATGCTACGGTGATACTGAGAAAAAAGAATTACGCTTTTGTTCAGAAGATTTAATCAATTGGAGTTTAAATTAATCGTTCACAAAGGGCGGCAGAAATTCTGCCGCCCCGACTATAGTACTGCCATGATTAAATTCAATTATTTGCAAATTTATTTCAGACTTTTTTGTTTTTTCTATTGCATTTGTTGAAAATATGTGGTATAATGTCCGACGTGTAAATGATGTACACATATTTTGAATACGGAAGCGTATCGAAGTGGTCATAACGGGACTGACTCGAAATCATGTTGTTCTCCGCAAAAATTGAATAAAAAAACTATGGAGAGATATCGAAGTGGTCATAACGGGGCTGACTCGAAATCAGTTTGCGAGCAATCGCACGAGGGTTCGAATCCCTCTCTCTCCGCCAATAAACCCTTGAAAACACTACGTTTTCAAGGGTTTTCACTTTGCCTTGGTGGTGGCCGCTTTTTGTGAACGATGCCCTTGGTGCCCTGATTTGTGGTGCCCTTGGTGTTTTGCTCTATTCAGTTTATTCATCAAAAATGAATACTGTGGTGCCCTTATGGTGCCCGAATGTCTTAAAAACCTATAAAAAGTAGTGAAAAGCTGTAAAGAGATATTTCCGTTATAGCTCTATATCACTACTTTTTTTCTTTGGCTTTTCTTCCTTGCTTCCGTCGCCTTGCTTCTTCTCTCCGTCGCCTTTCGACGGGTGCAATGCCTTGTGGTAAACGTCAAGGACGGATTTTTTACGTTCAAGGCGAACATCAACGTACTGTGCTGTTACTGCTTCAAGGTTGGTTGAGATACCGAGCGACATTCCGATACCTTTCAACGTATGCCCCAAGATCTCACCGACGGTATAAAAGTCGCCCGTGAGTTGGTGCATATTGGTCGCCGCCGTATGCCGCAAATCGTGAAAACGAATATGCGGCATTTCAAGGTGCCGTACAAGCTGACCGAAATTAGTTGAAACAACGTCGCGCCGATAAGGTGCGCCGTCGGGCTTTGAGATCACAAGATCATTGTCATAGTACGGTGTTCCTGCGGCGGCTGTAAGCTCCTTCCTCCTTTCTTGCAGATTTTTCGCTTGCTCAAAATATGGGCGCGTCAGATCGGTGATCGGCAATATTCTATCGTTGGATTTTGTCGGTGCCATTTCCGCAACCTCTTTTGTCCCTGCGGGGAGATTAAACGGTAATTGCTCGACAACGCCGAACGTGCCTTTTTCCAAATCTACGTTCTGCCAACGCAAGCCGAGAATTTCACTCATACGCAAGCCATACATACCCGCAAGCATAACGGGCATTTCCCACTCCGTACCGATAACCTTGCTCATAAAATCTTGCATTTGCTCTATGGTGTACGGGTCGGGTGTCTTGCCCTGCTTGCCAAACTTCGTGATAACATCACGGGCGGCATTGTGTTCTATGTAGTGATATTTTCTTGCGTGTTCCAATGCGACGCTCATAATTCTTTGAGCATATCTGACGCTACTGTTTGACAATCCGCTATCGAACATTTTTTGAAACATATTGTCAAGCATAGCGGGCGAAAGCTGATTGAGTTGAACGTGTCCGATGTTCGGTACAATGTGGTTTTTGATATAGCCCTTGTAGCTCGCAAACGTGCTTGGGCGCAAGTTTGCTTTGCCGTGTATCTCTACCCATTCCTCCATATAGTCCTTGACCGTCTGCTTGCCTTGTGAGGAAGCAACGGGGGTATAGACGGGATTTGCGAGCTTGGTTTTCATTTCAGCTTCGTGCTGTGTAGCTTCCTTTTTGGTCGCAAAGCCCTTTTTGGAATAGGTCTTTTTGCCTTCGGGCGAATTGTATTTGATATTAACGTCGTAAACGGTGCCTGGCTTGCCCGTCAGAACACCGTTACTATCACGTTTATTTTGTACTTGTCTTGATGATACCGCCATAGCTTAACCCCCTTGTGTAGCCGAGGATTTTGCCGCCGTCTTTGCTCTATGGTACCAATCCCATATTGCAGAATCGGCTATCAATCGGCGGTTTCCGTTTTGGATATATTCAAGCTCGCCGCTATCCATAAGCTCGCGGAGCTTGTTTTCACCAATGCCGCTAACCTTGCTCATTTGCTCTACGGTTTTTAGCATAGGCAACATCGGGGCGGCTTGGCTTGTAGTATCTTTTTTTGCCATAGGATAACCCCCTTTCGTTTAATTTGGCTAAAAAGTTTTGAATACGAAAAATGGGCTTTAATCGGACGGCTATTAGCATAGCTCCACGGGAGTTTCACCCTTGCTCTCTCGGCAACCTCACCCATCGTTTGCGACGCTCTTAACGCTCGAACTGTGGCTATAAGGGAGTATCATTATCCTTTCTGCTTGTCGTCGCCCACAAACTGCTAAATTCATTTTACGACGCTGTGTTTCTCGCTCGTTCCCGTGTGGGAAGTCTTGGCGCACCCGTCGCTCGGCTCGGAGCAAAAAGAACGTATCCGATTTGCCCTATACTGCGTCGCCGTTATCTTGCGTCGCTTTCTTTG